>JAFASL010000441.1 GCA_019244535.1 Alphaproteobacteria bacterium | reverse complement strand
GAGCCGCTCGTTTAGCGCGTCGTTGAGCGGGCGCAGATAGGGGGCGAGCTTGTCGTTGATGTCGCCGGGCAGGTAGCCGAGGCTTTCGCCGGCCTCGACCGCCGGACGCGTCAGCACGATGCGCCCGACCTCACCCGCCTCGAGCGCCGCCACGGCAGCGCTGACCGCGAGATAGGTCTTGCCGGTCCCCGCCGGGCCGAGCGCGAGCGTCAGGTTATTACGCTCGATCGCCGTCATCAGGCGCTGCTGGCCCTCGCTCTGCGGCCGGACACGTCGGCGGTAGCTCTGCTCGCGCTCTGACTCGGCCGCTGCCTGGTCGCTGGCGGGGTGTCCTATTTCGGCAAGACGGATCGCCAAAGCGGCATGCGACGAGCGCTTTCCCACCAGCCCCTCCATTACGACTGCCCATGGCGACCTCGACCAGCATACCACTAATTGAGTTCGATGACAGTATCGCTACAGGATCTGCAGAAGCGCGTCGCTTGCGCGCGAGAGTGAGCCTTTCCCGATCGGACGGCCTGTGAGATCTGCGGGCGGATCTCTGCCGGATGCCGCCCCCGTCCGCTTCAGCACGTCATTTTTCAGCACGTCAATTTTTCAGCACGTCATTTAATGATGGTCGTGATCCGAGTGTTGGTCGTGATCGGCGCTCACGCAGACGAAGCTTGCCGCATCGGAGGAATCGCCACCGCCCTTGTAATGCGCCTCCGCCGGATAGGGGCATAGCGGCCGGGTAAAAGCCGCGGGCTGGGTCGCGTTCTCGGCAGCATGCCTCGTCGGCGGCTGATCCGTCGTCGCGATCAGCATGTCCGGCGCTTCCCCCTTTTCGACCCAGCGCTGCAGCGCGAGCACCGCATCGTGTTCGGGGTCGAGCGACACCGGTACGACGCCGGACTGCCCGAAATTGACCGCGCCGGCTCCGCCCGCACAGTGGTTCATGCCGGGGACCATGAAGAGCCGATCGAACTGCTGCACGCGCCTCAATCCGCCATTCGCTGCGACCACGCGATTGAAGTAGTCGATCGAGCCTCTCGGAAAGATCAGCTGGTCCGTCCAGCCGTGGTAAGTAAGGATCTTCCCGCCGTAGGCACGGAACCCGGAGAGATCCGGGTCGTCGGTGCCGATAACGGCGTTGAACTTCGCCTGTGACTCCCGGAAGCCGGTTTGGAAGCTGGCGGTAGTGAGCGTGGTCCAGTCGAAGCTCGGATTTTGCTTGATCCACAGGCGCCAATGGTCAAGCGTAATCGTGAAAGGCTCAGCCACAGGCGGTGTAGTGTTTGTGGAGTTTGCTAAGCCGGCAAAGGATGCACCCGGCTCGAGCCCATACCACAGGAACTCGCCATTGGGGCCCCGCGGGCCCCGCCAGATTTGCTGCACTGCATCGGCCTCTTGACTGGCGAGGCACGTACCGTCGGTTGGCGCGCCGGGTCGGCCGCATACCAGCGAATGGGGATCGAAGTGGCATTGGCGCGGATCGTTGATGACGCCGTCGATAACGCCGTCAAGCCCATCGCACGCCTTGATCGCAGCGGCGGGCACGGCTGTAAGCTTGGTCTGCGAGACGGGCTGTCCGATATCGAGCTTCATGGCAATCTCGGGCCAGAGCTCGGCAGGGATGAAACGGTCCCAATTGAACGCCGGTGCGCCGGCGAGGATTCCATCGTAATCCTCGGGAAAGCGCTGCGCTTCGATCCATCCCTGCCGCCCGCCCGTTGAACAGCCGTTCCAATAGGCGTAGTCCTGCGCCTTGCCGTAATAGGCCTTGATCACTGCTTTGGCCTTCACCGTCATCTCGTGCTCTGAACGCGACGCAAAATCGACGATCAATCCTTCATTGAGCGTGTCGTTGGCAGGGTTAAGCGCGAAACCGCCGCCGCCTTGGGCGCCATTGGCTTGGCCTTGGCCGTTGGCCGTGCCAAACGCGGGATGCCCGGTGTCGGTCGAGGCGGTGGCGAACTGCCCAGTGACGGCATCGCCGGCCACTGCCATCGACAGCGCCGGGT
>JAFASL010000360.1 GCA_019244535.1 Alphaproteobacteria bacterium | reverse complement strand
TGGCTGCGGATAGTATTCCTCCCACGGCATCGTCGATCCCAGGATCAGCATCGTATCGCAATTCTTCATCGCCCAGGCCGAAGGGGCGGTCCCCAGGTCTCCTATGCCGCCAGTCGTGAAAGGCGAGTCGTCGGGCAACACGGCCTTGCCGAGGAGCGCCTTCGCGACCGGCGCCCCAAGCACGTCGGCGAGGCTGGTGACCTCCTCGCGGGCGCTCAGCGCGCCTTGACCGGCCAGCACGGCGACGCGCGATCCGGCGTTGAGCAGCGCCGCCGCCGCGTCGAGCTGCTGGTCCGGGGGGACGCAGACCGCGGGTGTCCACGATGAGCACGTGCGCGCTCCCGGATTGCGCGTCGAGCGTTTGTCGGCCGAGCGCTTCATCATCTGCACGTCTTTGGCGACAGTCAGGTGGGCAACGCCGCGATCGCCGAGCGCTGCGCGGCAGGCACGGTTGCCGACGATGATCGCGTGTTCCGGACCCGTCACCTCCACATTGTAGAGGGCGACCTCCTGCATCAGCCGTACCGTGTCGACGTCCTGCTGGTAGCGGACACCGATCAGATCGTGAAACGTCGTGCCGGTCAGCGCGACAACGGGCGCACCGTCGAAAGAGGCATCGTAGAGTCCGTTCAGCAGATGAATGGCGCCCGGCCCCGTGGTGCCGATGCAGACACCTAGCCGGCCGGAATGCTTGGCGTAACCCGAGGCCATGAAGGCGGCCGCCTCCTCATGCCGCACGCCAATGTAGCGGATACGGTCCTCCCGTCGTCGCAGCGCCTCGATCAGCGAATTGATGCCGTCGCCGACCACCCCGAATACATGCGTCGCGCCCCAGGCAATCAAGGTTTCGATCAGGATGTCCGCGGTGTTCCCGTCATCGGAGAAATCGGGCATGGGTTGGCGGAAAATCGCGGTTGCGGTCTCCGAGGGCGCCGCCGCAGCGCCAATGTTGCCCGTTAGCGCGGCTCCTGCGGCGGCAAGCTGAATAAATCCGCGACGGTCGATTCCATTGGCCATTCCGTTTGCTCCACAGCATCGGTTCGATTGCCTCTAAACAACGGTGGAGCGAGAATGGCTGCGTCCGCTCAATCATCAGACCCGCGGACAAGGACCAGCGGGGGATCGAGGTTCGCAGACTCGTCGGTATGGGGCTTTTCCTTTCAAGTGGTTCTTCTGGGTTGTGCTGACAGTTTTTGTTCGGAGCGGAAAGGCCGTTTTCGTCCCATCGCCTGCGATCAGGTTTGCAGACTCTGCGCTGGGTGGGTTGGATTCCAAATTTCAGTTCCGCGATACCTTTGGCTACAGTCAACGGCCTGGGCCGCGTTCATTCCCGGGTTAATGGCGGCACCTTCAGCCGCCGAAACAGCTCTATCGGCTTTGCCACGGCCGACGACGCCTGGACAATACCACCAAGCCGCCGTCGATCGGCCCCAACCGACCGAAGCCTGACGCCGCTGTTATCTTGGGCGGAACCGAAAGCGCGAATCCACTTTCCCCAGCGCAGGTCTCCTTTTTCGGTTCCGCGCGAAATGACGACTTTAGCCTGTTGCTAAAGAAATGAAACTGGAAGTGCCACCCCGGCCACAGCGGCGAGGTCGACTGGGCAATGGAACCGGTTCCAGACGTTCAGCGGCAACCGATGTTCGGTTATCAGCCGGCATCGATGGGTACAGGTCGTATGTTTCAAACCCGCACCGCCGAGCTTACCTCAATGCTGAACCGTATCTGCTTCACAGCTCGACTTGCGTCCCGAGCTCGACGACCTTTTTCGGCGGGATCTGGAAGTATTCCCAGGCGCTGACCGCATTGCGCGTCATGAAGGCATAAAGCTTTTCACGCCAGATCGCGATGCCCGGCCGCAGGCTTGGAACCGGCAACTCGCGTCCAACGAAAAACGAGGTCTCAGCCAGATCGATCGGAAATGTAGCGTAGCCGGCAAGAACGCGCGGCAGCGCTGGCCGTTCGGCAAACCCGAAGTGCACGATTATTCGCCAGATGCCGCTCCCGACCTCCTCGGTCTCGACCCGCTCGGCGTCGGCCACACTCGGCACCCGCTCGGTCACCACCGTCAGGACCACGACACGTTCGTGCAGAACCTTGTTGTGCCGCAGATTGTCCATCATCGCGTAGGGGACGCTGTCATGCCGCGTGGCGAGATAAATCGCGGTGCCGCGAACGCGCGGCATCCGCGAAGGATCAAGCTCGGCGATGAACCTGACCAATGGCGGGTTGTCCTCGCTCGTGCGCTCGATCAGGAGCTGCCGGCCGCGTCGCCAGGTGGACATCATCGTGAAGACG
>JAFASL010000347.1 GCA_019244535.1 Alphaproteobacteria bacterium | reverse complement strand
TTGTCGGGGCGAAGCCGAGATTAGCGGCGCACTGGGCCTGCAGGCCTCCGTTTACGAAGTCGGGCCCGAAGCTGTGTGTGGGTGATGGCGTATTCCCTGTGCACTGAAGGTTGCCGCCCACAGCGACCAAGCTTATGTCGGAGGCGGCGCGTGAGCCGACGATCTGGACGTTGCCTTGGACATCGCCGAGATCGGCCTCACAACCTCCTGCATTGTTGACGCATTGAAAATTCCCGCCGATTCTGACTCCGGGGCCCATAAACCCGCTCATTTGCGTGCACTGCACGATCTGCACGCTTCCGGTCACCGTGACGCCGCCTTTGAGAAGCGCGGATGCGCAGTTAACTGCTTCGACATTACCGCCGATTGTCGTCGGCTGCGCCGTCGCGTCGATGGTAAGACTAGCGTTTTGCAGAACTTGCACGTTTCCTCGAACAGATGCGTTCGTTAGGGTACAGGAAGCGCCGTTGGGCACGATAATATTGCCGGTGATGCTGCCGCTCATGCTGCCGGTGCAATTCGTGTCAGCAGCGCGTCCTATCGAGGCGCCCCCAACGAGCGCTGGAACGGCCAAACACACCGCTAATGCAACCGTCCTCATCGCTTCTCCCTTCTCTTTGCCTATCTACGCATGCCAGCGCGTGCTGTACGGATATTGACCTCGCTCGATTCGATGCATCGGCTTTTTACGACCGGCAGTTAGCAATTGCTAATTCTTACCATTTAAGGTTAACCTAACTATCTCAGCTGCACGGTATGACTATAGCGCATATCCTGTATGCGGAACTGATTGGGTCCACCAGCCGGCCCGGCTGGCGTTACACCCGAGCATGCGGGCGCAATTGGGAGGACTCCATTGGTATGCGAAAAACTCGCCTGTTGAAGCTGACCTGCTCGTTGTCTGCGCCGGCGGGGCAGCCGCCGTCGAGGCTCAGAAATTCCCGCAGCCCTCGGCGTGCGGCTGGCAGATCGGTTGCGCCGTACTGCCCTGGCCCATATCGTTACGGACAACAACAAAGTCGGTGAGGAGGAAATATGCCTATTGTTCCCGCGCGCCGCGCGTCTGCAACTTGGCTTGCAGCTGCCGCGCTCTCGGTCGCATTCGCATCGGTCGCATCGGCGCAGGTGCCGACCCCGACAGTGACGGGGCCGATTGCGGCGCCGGACATCCTCGGCGCTCCAACCCGCAATTACATCTTTTTCGCGGCGAACCAGGCTGGACCACGATCCAATCACGCGGCTCCGCTTGCCGAACAGGGTTACACCGAGACGGAGTATTTCTTCGGCGGCTCGGCCAATGCGTACGCTGCGCCGTCGGCGCTGGCGACCGCAACGGTCGTAGCCGGTCCGTATCCTTACATGACGCGGATGGTAGTGCGCGAACCGGCGGACAAGCGGCAATTCAACGGTGTCGTGCTCGTCGAATGGTATAATGTGACCAACGGCTTCGACGCCGAAAATCTGTGGTTCTACGACTGGGAGCACATCCTGGGCCAAGGCTACGTTTGGGTCGGCGTCTCCGCGCAGACGATCGGCGTCAATACGCTGACGAAGTGGAACCCCGGGCGCTACGGCTCGCTCAATGTCGGGATCCAAAATCGGCCCGCGTCAGTGACGGATTCCGACGCACTCTCATATGACATCTTCTCGCAGGCGGGTGAGGCGATCCGCAATGACGCCGGGAAAGTCCTCAACGGGCTGAAGCCGAAAGTGATCATCGCGACCGGGGAGTCGCAGTCGGCCTTCCGGCTGGCCAATTATGTCAACAACATCAATCCGCTCGGTAACGTCTATGACGGCTTCCTGTTGCTGTCGACTTTCGGCCAGCAGATCCGTCCAGACCTGACCCAGCCGGTGTTCAAGATCCTCACCGAATACGACGTGCAGGCGGCCGAGGCCTCCATCCGGCAGCCGAACACGTCGAAGTATCGCAGCTGGGAGATCGCCGGCCAGTCGCATGTCGACCAGCATCTGCGCGATAGTCGCGAGCCGCTGGAGCTGCGCGACAATCCGCTGGCCTATCCGATCGCGTCGTCCAGCGAAGCGCAGCTGGCACCCACTTGTGGGGTGCCGCAGCTCGGCAC
>JAFASL010000323.1 GCA_019244535.1 Alphaproteobacteria bacterium | reverse complement strand
CAGCGGCACGCCATCCATGCCGCGAATGTCGATGCGGTCGAAAGCGCCGGTGATTGCGTCAAAGCCCGTTGCGTAGATGATGATATCGAATTCGTGCTCGCGCTCACTGGTCTGAATGCCGCGCGGGGTGATGCCCTCGATCGGGGTTTCATTCACATCTACGAGTTCGACGTTCCGCTGGTTGTAGACCTCGTAGTAGCCGGTTTCGAGCGGCACCCGGCGCGTGCCGAAGCCATGGTTCTTGGGTATCAGCTTTTCGGCGAGCACCGGGTCGTGGACGCGCTGACGGATTTTGCGCGCGACAAACTCGGAAGCGAGCGCGTTGGCGTTACGGTCGGTCAGCATATCGCTGAAATTGCCCTGCCAGATGCCGAAACCCGGCTCGGCGTAGAGCTTCTCCCAGAAGGCTTCGCGTTCCTCCGGGGTCACCTCGAGCGTCTTGCGGGGATCCGGGTTGTGGATATAGCAGCCCGGTGTCGTCTGGCAGAGCGCCAGGATTTCGGAATAGCGAGCGCGAATGTCCCGCATGTCCTCTTTCGAGATCTTGCCGTTGTGAAGCGGCGCACACCAGTTCGGGGTGCGCTGAAACACGGTCAAATGACCAACGGTCTTTGCGATCTCTTGGATGGTTTGCACCGCGGTCGCGCCAGTGCCGATGATCCCTACGCGTTTGCCGGCAAAGTCGACCCCTTCTTTGGGCCAGCTATGGGTGTGGCAGGACTGGCCTTTGAAGGTGCTGGTGCCGGGAATGTTCGGCATCGTCGGCGCCGACAGAATGCCAATGGCGGTAATCAGAAGACGCGCCGAATAGCGACCGCCATTCTCCAGCACGATTTCCCAGCTGCGCGTCTCTTCATGGTAGCTCGCTGAAGCTACCCGGCTGTTGAATTGAATGTCGCGACCCAAGTCGAACTTGTCGGCGACATAGTTGAGATACCGCTCGGTCTGGGGCTGGGCGGCAAAGTGTTCTTCCCAGTCCCACTCGTCGAGCAGCTCTTGCGAGAACGAGTAGCCGTAAGTGTAGCTCTCCGAGTCGAAGCGAGCCCCGGGGTAGCGGTTCCAGTACCAGGTGCCGCCAACCCCGCTGCCGGCCTCAAATACCCGCACCCGCAGGCCGAGCTCGCGCAGTTTATAGAGCTGGTAGAGCCCGGAAACGCCGGCGCCGATGATGACGGCATCAAAATCCGCGGTTGCATCCGCTTCGTACGCGACCGCCTGCGAGGTAACCATGTTGTCCTTCCTTCAACTAATGATCGCGAGCTGCGTGATGGGCCACTAGCCGAGCCGCAGCAGTCGCGCGCTCTCCGAAAGCCGTGCTGCCGCCGACTGCATCGCGCGGCTGAGCGCGTCCAGCGCCTCGGCGTCGAGGTCGTGCGAATGTCCCGCCGCTGTCAGGATCAGCAGCAGCTCCCATGACGGCGACAAAACCGGCACGGAGACCAAGGTTATTCCCTGAAACATCGCGCCGCGATCGACCGCAAAACCGGATTTCTTGGCCTCTTTCACGCGGGCCAAGAACTCGGCGAATGGCGGTTTCTGGTACCACGCAACTTTCGAGAACAGCGCTTCCAGCTCCGACTCGCTGCCTGTTCCGAAAGCGGCCATGATGACGCCCGATGCACCCGCGGGGACGGGGGTCGGGCGCCCTACGGTGACATAAAGATCAGTGCGGAACGCAAAACCGACCCAGTCCAACAGCAGCAGAGACGAAGGGCCCAGCACCTTCGACAAATAGACCGACACGCCGTGCGCATCGGAAATCGTGTGCATCAGCGGCCGTGCGAGATCCATCAATCCGCTGCGACGCAGGACGCCATAGGCCAGTTCGAGAATGTGAAGGCTGACCGAATAGTTGCGCGTTGCCTCGTCGTAGCCGACAAACTCTTCTGCTTGCAGTGTCCGCAGAATGTTGTAGGCGGTGCCGCGGTGAAGGCCGGCAGCGCGAGCGACCTCGCTTGCATTCAGCGGCCGCTCCGACTCGTGCAAAATGCGCAGCACTTTTGCCGCCGCGACGACCGCACCCACCGGTTTGCCCGGATTGCGCTCTCCAAAATCGCTGGTACGGACGCGGTGTCGGACCTCGCCGTTCGGCCCGGTTTCGCTGCCCTTCGCCTCAAGGGAGCGGAGTATTGAAGCTGATGCTTGGGGTTGATCCATCTTTCGGTCTGATCGAACGAATTGACTTATCTGAGACCGTATGATACGCGGCATTCTAGATGGTCGCAATACAAATCGTATGTCTTCTATAGAAGACGCTGGATCAAAGGAGATGGCAATGCATGACCTCGTGATTCGCGGCGCTACCGTGGTCGATGGGCTCGGGCATGACCCGATCCGCGCCGATGTCGCGGTCCGAGACGGACGCATCGCCGCGATCGGCGAGCCCAGCAAGGACGCCTTCGACATCGTCGATGCGGGCGGGCTTACGCTGATGCCAGGCATCATCGACCTGCACACCCATTACGACGCGCAGGTCACCTGGGATCCGACACTGTCGCCGTCACCCTCGCTCGGGGTCACGACCGCGGTAATGGGCAATTGCGGCTTTGGCATCGTGCCGTCGCCGCCCGATCTGCGCGACCTGATCATGCGCAACCTGGCCGTCGTCGAGGGCATGGACCTCGAGGCGCTGCGCGCC
>JAFASL010000310.1 GCA_019244535.1 Alphaproteobacteria bacterium | reverse complement strand
GCGCCCAGCAGGCGCCCCCGCCGCCGGTGGCGGCAAGCCCTCCACCACCGCCGCCACCACCTCCGCCGACAACGTTCACCATGTATTTCGACTACAACAGCTCGCTGCTAGGCCCGGCGGGTAGAGAGGTCGTGCGGCTTGCAGCCGACGCATACAAGGCGGGAACCCCGTCAAACGTTCAGGTCACCGGGTTTGCCGACCCGTCGGGCTCGGCGGGCTATAATCAGAAGCTCTCGCTCAAGCGCGCCAGTGTCGTGGCGGCAACGCTCGTACAGGACGGCGTGCCGCGCAGCTCGCTCTCGGTCAGCGGCGACGGAGAGACCACCAGCGGGGGCAGCCCAGGCCAGGACCGCCGGGTCGACATAGTCCTCGGCGGCCCCCCGTCAGCCCCGTCATCCTGACCCGGATCGTGTGAGGGCGCCTCGGCGCCCTCGTCACACCGCGTCGTAGACGAAACGCCGGATGTTTTCGACGTTCCTGCCTTCGATCCGGATCAGCCGTGTCGGACCGTCGCGGCGCGGCGAGTGCAAATCACCTTCATTGTAGAGGTGCGCATCACCTGGGGTGAGCGCGTATTCCCTGACGAGCTGCACCTTACCCGGCCGATCCTCGGAGGCCGGCTCGAGCATCGCCCAGTCGCTCATGATCGTCTTGCCGCGCGCCTGGCCGTAGATCGCCCAGGTCGGACCGTGATCGTGCGGCTTGCTCTCCCTCGCCCCATGATTGACATGGCCGAGAATGCAGAAGCCGAGCTCCGGATCCTCGTAGAGGATTTTCCGTTCGGGCACGCCGTCGTGGAGATGCGTCGCGACGAAATCCTCGTCCCTCAGTACGTCCTGCACGAGCGCGCACACCTTCTTGCGGCCTTCGACGCCGGGATCGTCGGACAGGATCCGGTGACATTGGCTGGAAAATTGTGCGAGCGTATAGCCCATCAAACCACCTCCGGGGTTGCAACTGCCGATAGTCAGGGTATGCCGGCGGGGACCCCGGCACAACACATCCTTGCGGTCAGATCCTCGCGGCGATCCGGCCGGCGCCCTCGATGACCGGTGCGGCCTCCTCGGGTGTCTGCTGGCTGCCGTGCCAACCGTCGCCGATCCGCACCGTGTGCTGGTAGGCCACCTCAGAGCGCGCGCCAAACCAGATCGGGATACGCCGTGCCGGAAATGGCTGCATGGTCATTTCGGTGATCTCGGCTGGTATGTACTTGCTGCGGAACGTCACCGGATCCTGCGTCCACCCCGCGCGACTTTGCCAAGAGGGTGGATCCAATTGTAAATCGCCGAGCCGGCGAGGTGGGAGTCGGAGTTGATGTCATCTTGCGGGTTCGTCTCGATCACCGGCTCGCGGGAAAAATACGGGCGAACAGCCCGAGCATGCCGGCAAAATCGCCGGCAGCGTCGTCGAAAACGTAGGCGGCGGGGTCGTGCCCAAATAATGTCGCCGAGCTGATTCCAACTGCTCGATTGCGGGGCGCCATTCCGGCTCGGCCATTGGCATGCTCCATCGTCCGTTGGTCAGGATCGCCGTTAGCGCGCGTCAGCTGCTCAGGCTCCTCCAACCGCGGTCAGCAGCCGCGGCTTCAGCCCTTCGGCTTGTTGCGCGGCGCTGAGGCACGCCTCGACGGCTTCGCTCAGCGTACTCACGTAGTAATCCGCGCCTACTGTTCTGCCCAAATCCCGATCCTTCAAAATCGGGGCTCCCTCCGGCCAGAGCCCAACGAGAAGAGAGGCCTCAGGCTGACGCTGGCGCAGCCGTCTCAGCAGATAGCGGAGATGCGCCGGGTTGCCGCTGATATCGAGGTAGGAGACGCACATCATGGCAACCCCGTGGACGTCGAGAGATTGGACGTTGAGGCGAGAGACAACCTCATGCGGCACGACGCGCGCACCTAGGCCGTGCTTACCAAGCAGTTGGGCGAGCATCTTCGACGCCGCCTCGTCGAGCGGCCCGCGCCCGGAAATGCACAGGACCGGCGCTTCCCCCCGCCACTCCGGCGCCAGCTTGCTCTTGTCAGGCGCACCGTCAGCGGGGGAATGCTCGTTTGGGATCGCCTGCTCATCCGCAGTCGACCCGGCGACTGTCTTATCGTTCCCGCCCGGAGCGTCGACGTCGTCGTATCTGCCGAGGTCTTCCACGAGTTCGGTAATCGCCGTCTTTAGACGCCCGGCTCGCCTTGGCTCGAGTGTTCCGCGAACGATGTCGTTGGACGCGAGTTGCAGAGCCTTGAGCACAACCTCGTCGTAGTACGCCGAGAGCCGGTGTCCGGCCAAGAAGCGTTCTGCCTGATCTTCCGCCTCGTCCGGATCGCCGGCGAGCATGCGCTGATAGAGGCTTTCTACTGGAGTCAGCGCGGGTCGGTCGCCGAGAAGCACATCGAAGAATTCGAGATGCTCGACATGACGGCCCAGCACCACGAGACACAGCGTCAACGGAGTGGAAATGATCAGTCCGATCGGCCCCCAAAGCCAAGTCCAAAAGATCGCCGCGATGATTACGGCGAGGGGTGAAAGCCCCGTGCTGTGGCCGTACACCAGAGGCTCCACGACCTGGCCCATTGTGAGTTCCGTGACGACATAGAGGACCGCCGTCCAGATCACCAATGACCAGCCGGGCTCTACCGCCGCCGCCAGCAGGATCGGCAGCGCCGCGGCAATCCAGGAACCAATGTAGGGGATAAAACGCAGCAGCGTGCCCAGCATGCCCCAAAGCACCGGGTTAGGAACGCCGATAAAGTAGAGGCCGGTGCCGACGATCACGCCAAACGCCGTATTGATGCCGAGCTGGGTCAGAAAATAGCGACTGAGCCGCCGCCCTGCGTCGTTCATCGCCATCGTTGTCCGGTGCAGGTCATGGGACCCGAAGAGCCGGATCCCACGATCGCGGATGTCCTCTTTCTGTAGGAGAGCGAAGATGGTCACGACGAGGATGATGCCCGCCATCGCCAATGGATTGAGGATTGGGGTTACTATTTTCTCGCCGATCTGAAGTACGGACGGGGCCTCCTCCTGGGTCACTACAACCGGGTTCCCCTGCTGGCCCGGCCGCGCCTGGGCTCCTGGTGCGGGGGCCGAGGGCGCGGCGGGCTCGGCAGAGAACTGTCGGCTCAGCCTTTTAAGGTGATACGAAAGCTTCGAGACGGTGGCTTCGCGAAGGCTGCCAATTTTTTTCTCGATCGTGGTCTGGTACTGGGGGATGTCGTTGGCCAGCTGCGCCACTTGCGTGCCGATCACGCTACCAAAGGCGAGGATGATGCCGATCGCCAGTATCACAGCAACTATGACCGATGGGACACGACCGAGCCACGCGCGCCGGAGCAGGTTTACCAGCGGACTCAGAACAAAGCTCAGCAGCAGGGCGAGGGTGATCGGGATCAGCACCTCTCTCGCCCAGTAGAGTGCGGCGACCGCGATGACTGCGACGATAATAGAAGTCATACCAGACGATTCGGGGGCGCCGGCCGGCGGAACCTGAGGAGGAGGCGCGGCGGCGGGCTCCCTCGCGGGCACAGCGTCCGACATTCCAGGTTGGCCTCCAAAAAAGGCGGGCGCACGCTCCGCCATTCCCTACAACAACATGGGCCCCCGGCGAAGTGATCCATCGTATTCCCGCAAGTGGCCTTGCTTTGGACCCGCGATATGGCGCCGGTCTGATAATTTACGAAAGCCGCTGCCTCGCGACAGCAGATGGCGGGGGTTTTCCGAGCAGGAGATGAAGGCCTGAACGCAGCTGGCGCTTCAGCACTGATTTGCGCGGTTCGATGAGGCTCGCAATGCCGAGAGCGCCGCCGAGCGCAAGGCCGAAAACCAGCACCCGGTGCAATGCTCCAGACGGTGGTCCTGGCACCACCGCGCCGAAGAAGTTCAAAAGCGGGTAGTGCAGCAAGTACAGTCCGAAGGAGGCGCCCGCTATTCCGCGGACTACACTCTCAACGCGCTTCCCCGGGAACTGAAGCTGCACATTGGCAAGACCTGCGATTAGCACGGCAAAGAGCACGCCAACGATGTAATCATACGCGGAAAAGCTGGGCGGCAGCCATTCGCTGCTGGGGTGCCAAAAGAGCTGCTGCCCTCCGAGAGACTGAAGGGCGATTAAGCCGGCGACACATGCGATTACCACCGGCCACCCTAGACCGTGCGGAAGCTGCGCTCGCCATTGCCACGCGGCACTCCCCATCAGCCACACCGGAAGGAGGCAGAGAATTCTGGGCCCGGCCAGTGCCGCCGCACTCGCAAGTGCGGCCATCCGCAGGCGTCCGCGTAGAAATACGGCCGCCGCGAAAAGGACGTAATACCAGGCCTCGTAATTGAGGGACCAATATGGAACGTTGAAGCCGGGGAGGACCCGCGTGGTCCAGCTTTCGCCTAAAAATATCGCAGAGAGCGCATAATCCAGCACAGGATGGGATGTACTATGGCCCAATTCCAGCGCGTACGATCTGGGATTAATCTCGTTGCCGAGCCAATTCAGCAGCGCCGTCAGGATGAACGCGGGAATGATTACCGAATAAAGCCGCGCAATCCGGCTTAAAGCATACTCCTCCAATGTGCGTTCGCGCGTCTCGCTGACCCAGGCGATC
The DNA here is from genome assembly GCA_019244535.1 of Alphaproteobacteria bacterium. Lineage (GTDB taxonomy): Bacteria > Pseudomonadota > Alphaproteobacteria > ATCC43930 > CGMCC-115725 > AP-15. The sequence continues at coordinate 3,054 of JAFASL010000310.1, read as the reverse complement.
ACAAAACCCGACAGTACAAAGAACGCGAGCACGGCAGTCCGCCCAAAATCGAACTGCCAGAACAGGCCTCCGCTGATCCGGCCGATCGCATAATGCGAAATAAAAACCGCGAATGCCGCACCGAAGCGCAGTATGTCGAGGTAGAACGAAAGTGCGTTGGTCATCGGAAGGGCGAGCGACCCGTCCTAGCCCAACGGTTGTCAATCGAGTTCCAGGGGTTGTCCGTCCAGGTCTTCCGCCCGATCCACTTCTACCAGGACAGCGTATCCCGTCTTTTGCGGATCACGGTCCTTCTCCGGCTGAACCAGGCGGCGCCACACCTCCTCATAGACCGGCCCCGAGCGGTAGATGCGAGCGCGCCCATAAAAGCGCGCAATGCCGCCCTTGGGCAGCAGCCCCTCCTCGCGCAACTGCGGCTTGCGAAGATAGACCGTCAACAAAGTACCATCCGCCAAGTTCTCATTGGTCGAGCCCTTGCCGCGCTCCCAGAGCGCTATGCGCGTATCGTCGAACACCATAGTGCTGCCGCGGGGGCTGATCTGGGCGAACCCGCTGGGCAACACGCTGCCGACCAGGCAGACATTGGTTGGGAAGGCAGTATCGATATGGGGCCGCAGGACCCCCGGAATCTTTGTCATTAACCCTCCGCCCGTTCTGCTTTGCTCAATCATCTGCCGCCGCGCAGGCGCGTTGTTCCAGCCGCGCGGCGGCGAATTCTCTCAGGGCCTCGATTAAAAAAGTTATGTCGGTCTGCAGGTGGCCAAATCCGCGGGTCTTCTCCAATGTTTTCTGGTCCATATAGAGCGCTCGGTCGACCTCGATCTGGAGGCTGTGCCGGTTCACCGCCGGCCGGCCCTGCCGTTTGACGATTTCGACGCCCTTGTAAATCTCGTTGATGCGGACCGTATAGCCGCGGCCGCGCAGCACCGCGGCGACGTAGTCGGTGAATTCCGGGGCGCAGGTCGTTCCGTCACGATCTCCCAGCACAAAATCCGCGCAGTGTCCGCCCCTCTTGCCGGTGCGCTGCGAAGGCATCGAATGGCAGTTGATATGCCAGACTACCCCAAACTTCCGGTGCACCCGCTCGCAAGTCTCTTCCAGCACGCGATGGTATGGGATATGGCAGCGCTCGACCCGGGCCATAACCTCGGCGGCGGTCAATTTGCGGTCGTAAATCGGAATACCTGGCCTTGCGACGCGGCGCACCAACCCAAGCCCCGCCCGCGTCCTGTGAGACGGCGAGAGGGCGGTCGGCCAGAGCCCGTCCATCTGCATCGTGTCGAGATCGTCTGCCGCGCGGTTGGCGTCGAGATAGCTGCGTGGGAAGATCGCGCCGATCAGGGTGGCGCCCAACTCCGGCGCAGCGGTGTAGAGTTCGTCGACATAAGAGTCTTCCGCGGTTCGCAAAATATCGAGCGGACAACAAAAACGAAAATCTTCGGGGTATTCCGACCCGCTATGCGGTGAGTCAAAGACCAGTGGCACCTCGGCCGTGGTCGGGTCGCGGCGCCACAGCACGCCGGGGATCTCGAAGCTCATCTCGTCAAGCTCGTCCATTGCGATTATGGGCGCCCGGCCCTTGCGCTCTGCCATCGACAAGATGGCTTCCACCATCAGACAAATTTACGCATGCTCCTTTGCGCGAGCAAGCAACGAGGGCCGAATCGAGCCATTCGCGAGGGAACCAGCCCGCCAAAACCCTGCGGCCGGTTATCGGCGTGACCAACAGCCGCGATCGGGTGCAAGATGGCGTCGATCATCATGCGAGCATTGGGAGTAACGTGTGCCCGAGCCGAACTATACGGTCGAGCTTACCCCACCAGACATCGAGCCCTACCGAGCCGGCAATACCGGGATCGATTTCGTTACGACCTTCGACAGCGGGGCGGCTGGACCGCACATTCTCGTCACCGCCCTCACCCACGGCAACGAAATTTGCGGAGCGATCGCGCTCGATCGCTTCTTTCGTGCTGGGCTCCGGCCGAGGCAGGGCAAGCTCACCTTGGCCTTCGACAATGTTGCGGCCTATCGCAGCTTTGATCCTCGGGTCCCTACCGCATCGCGCTATGTCGACGAGGACTTCAATCGCCTGTGGTCGGCCGAGACGCTCGACGGGCCGCGTCAATCGATGGAGCTGGCCCGCGCTCGCACCTTGCGGCCGGTTGTCGACGCGGCCGATTTCCTGCTCGACATCCACTCAATGCAATACGCGACAGCGCCGCTGATGCTCGCCGGGACACTGGACCGGTCGCTGGCATTGGCACGGCAGGTCGGGATCCCGGAGCTCATCATGTGCGACGCGGGTCACGCTGCCGGCCCCCGAATGCGTGATTACGGAGAGTTCGGCCAACCGGACGCAGCGAAGACCGCATTGCTGATCGAGGCCGGTCAGCATTGGGAGCGGCAGGCTGCCAATGTCGCCACCGATGTTATGCTGCGGTTTCTGATCGCCCTCGGGACGGTGACGCGCGACGATGCCGAGGGGCTCGGCGGCGCGGATTTCGGCGCACATCCGCGGCAGCGGGTCATTCAAGTTACCGAAGCAGTTACGATTACCGGTGATAAATTCGAATTTGTGCAGGACTTCCGCGGGCTGGAGGTGCTCTCACCCAAGGGCACCTTGATCGGCCGCGACGACGGGCGTGAGGTGCGCACGCCCTATGACGATTGCGTGCTGATCATGCCGTCGCGCCGTCTCGCCAAGGGTCAGACGGCGGTCCGCCTCGGCCGTTACGTCGAGTGAAGGCAGGCAGCGGCGGCACGGCAACGGCTGCACCGCCCAAGCGCAGCTTTCCGCCCGTCATTAACGCACAGGCGCGCGTGCTCGTTTTGGGCACTCTGCCGGGCGAGGAATCGCTGCGCCGGGGGCAGTACTACGCCCATCCGCGCAACCTGTTCTGGCCGATCGTCTCTGCCTTGTTCGGCGCGCCTCCTGCGATGAACTATGCGGAAAGGCTGGCCTTTGTCGCCGCTCAGCGGATAGCGCTGTGGGACGTGTGCGAACTCGCCGAACGCGAGGCGAGCGCGGACTCGGCAAGCCGTCGCGAACGGCCG
>JAFASL010000079.1 GCA_019244535.1 Alphaproteobacteria bacterium | reverse complement strand
ACCCGCAGACGCACCAGGTCGAGCATGCGACAGCTACCGTCAATAGCCTGCTTAGCGCCGACGGCATCCGCTTCATGCTGACCTCGATGGTGCGGAACTTCATGAATTTCGGCCCGGTCGGCATCATCCTAGTGGTCATGATCGGCGTCGGGCTCGCCGAGCAGGCGGGTCTGATGACCGCCTTCATCAAGAAAATCGTCCAGGTCACGCCGCGCAAAGGCGGTGACCTGGATTCTCGTCACCCTAGGGGTGTTGGGGAGCATTGCTGCCGACGCCGCATACTTAATCTTGATTCCGCTCGGAGCCGCCGCGTTCCTGAGCCTCGGCCGGCATCCCCTGGCCGGACTGGCGGCGGCATTTTCCGGCGTTGCTGCCGTCTTCGGCGTCAATTTTCTGATCGTGCCGATCGACCCGGTCCTGACGGAAATCACCAATGACGCCATCCATCTTTTGAACCCGACGCTCTCCATCGATCTGGCCGCGAATTTCTACTTCGGGGTGGTATCGAGCCTGGTGTTGATTGTCGTTTGCGCCGTGATCACGGAATGGGTCGTTGAGCCGCGGCTCGGCAAATACCGGGGCGAAATCCCGGCCGAGAGCGGCGAAGGCGTCTCGCCGGAGGAGGCGAGGGGGCTGAGGTTCGCGCTCTATGGGCTCGTCGCGAGCATCGCCGTCATCGGGCTGCTGACGTTTCCGTCGGGAGCCCCGCTGCGTAATCCGGATACCGGAGCGATCGTCGGCGACTCGCCCTTTATGAATGGCCTGATCGTTCTGATTATGTTGGTATTTCTGGTTATGGGCGCAGCCTATGGTATCGGCGCCAAAACGATCACCAGCATGGTCGATGGCATCAACGCCGTTACGAAGACGTTCGCCAGCCTCAGTGGCCTCGTCTTTTTACTATTCGTGATCAGCCAATTCCTCGCCTATTTCAACTACAGCAACATAGCGACGATCATTGCAGTGAACATGGGTGATGCACTTGAGCACGCCAATCTCGGAGCTATCCCGTTGATGTTAGGATTCATCACCATTACCGGCATCGTTGGCATCTTAATCGTCGGCGCGATACCGAAATGGGCGCTGCTGGCGCCAATCTTCGTCCCGCTCTTCATGAAGCTCGGCATCGCGCCTGAGGCGGTGTTGGCAGCTTATCGCGTAGCCGACTCGCCGCCCAACGTCATCACCCCGCTGATGCCCTATTTCGCGCTGATCGTCACTTTCGCGCAGCGCTACGACAAAGAGGCAGGGGTCGGGACGATTATCGCGATGATGCTGCCTTACGGGGTGGCGGTCTCGGTCGTCTGGATTGTGCTGTTCCTTGCCTGGGAAATGCTCGGGCTTCCATTCGGTCCCGCTTGACTTGGCACTCGCCGGCGCCCCCGTTTGAACTTCCGATTACCGCCATACCCAGCCCCATCCAGGAACCCAAACCCAGCCGCCGCCCCAGCCCCAGCCCCAGCCGGGCCCCCAACCCCAACCCCAACCCCAACCGGGCCAGCCCCACCCCCACGCCGCCGCCGCGACGGGCCAGCCCCAGCCCCCACCCCAGCCCCAACGACCGCCGCGCCAGCCCCCTCCACCGCCGCGCCAGCCCCAGCCGCCTCCGCGCCAGCCCCAGCCGCCGCCATGCCAAGCGCCGCCGCCGTGCCAACCACCGCCGCCATGCCAACCACCGCCGCGCCCCTGCGCGTTGCCGACATTAGGGGAGGCGGCAAAGATGGCGAGAACGACGGCGACAACGATTGAAAGTTTGCGTGCCATAGAGGGGTCCTTTCTCAGCCCCGATGCGAGCGTCTCGGCAAAAATGTGGCGATGGTTTTCATGCAAGTCACTAGATTTCTGAGCTCGCGGCTTTGGAGACAGGTTCGGACCCCGCGAAGCGCATCCGGGATGTCGGCACCGCCCCGCCGGGTTTGTGCTATCGTTCCGCCATGAGCGTAGACGGTGCGCCACGAAATCTGCCGATCTTTGTTTTCTCCGGCTTGGCGGCGGCGTCATTAGCTGGATTGCTGTTGCTGCCTGCGATCCCGCAGGACCAAGGCTATCACCAATTCGCCGACGAGCGGACCGTATTCGGCATCCCAAACTTCTGGAACGTCGTCTCAAATCTTCCGTTTCTCGCGGTCGGCGCCGCGGGGCTGCGCCGATTTCGCGACGACCCGGCGACCATTGTCTTCTTCCTCGGCGTTTTCCTCACCGGCATCGGCTCGTCCTATTATCATTGGAACCCAAACGACGACACATTGTTCTGGGACCGGCTGCCGATGACGCTGAGCTTCGCGGCCATCCTCGCCCTAGCTGTCGAGGAGCGCATCAGCGCGACGGCCGGCGCCATCGTGCTGTGGCCGGCCCTCGTGATCGGGGTGTTCAGCCTCTTGCTATGGCGCTGGACCGACGATTTGCGCCTCTATTTCTGGGTTCAGTTCTTCCCTGCGATCGCCGTGATCGTGCTGTTCTTGCTCTATCCGCCCAAATACACCGGCACACGTTATTGGATCGCCGCCGCGGCGCTGTATGCGCTCGCCAAAATATTTGAATTCACCGACGAGCCGATTTACTCGGCAGGAAATCTTTTGAGCGGACACACGCTGAAGCACTTTGCGGCCGCGGGTGCGTGCTTTGCGATTTTGCGATATTTCCAGACCCGCCGGCCGGTCTTGCAAAGCCGAGGGCCGCGTCCTGTCCAGGTTGCGTGATCGGCGTTCACGCGGCATCATCTCCGACGATTGCAACAGCCTTTCGTCCGATCGTTGTCTCACCCGCGGCGACCAATGCGTCCACCTGTTCGCGCGGCAAGGTGAGGCCGATGCGGATCGCAACGACACTGGCGCGCGCCTCGGGATCGGGGCAATAGCGAGGGTGACCTGCAGCACCCTCCCGTCACGTCGCCGCAAGCAAAACCTTTGATAATGGGAGCTTGCCTGCAGCGCACCGCGCAGCTTCTCGACTCGATGTTTTAGGCCCCAACCCGCGTGCTGGTGACCGCGGAAAGGATCTGGAAGGCCGCTCACACGCTGGCGCGGCCAATGCGGGTTTGGCGCGGACTGGCCATCGGCGCTGATCACAAACATCTGCCCGAAGCAGCGCGGTCAGCGCTGACCAAGTCTTCTGATTTTTCGGATTTAGATCACCTCCCATTTCTTCCAGGATTTTAGTTAGGATAGCGCAGGAAACGTGTGTAGAAGCTCCGAGGGACCGAAGTGTCACCCAAATACCTGGTCTATTTGTGCGGCCTGCCCGGTTTGGTTTTGGCCACCAATGAGGCTGCGGCGCAGACCTCATCGCCGCCGGCGCGCAGCCTATACGCAGTCAATCAAGCCGCGGCGGACCGCGGGTCCATTTCGGTCTACAAGATTGAAGCGGGGCATGGGCTGATCAAAACAATCGAGACGGTTTCGAACGTCGCGGATGTCAGAGGGGTGGCTGCCAGCGCGGTAACCGGGAAACTTTACGTCGCCTACCAGGATGGCGCTGGCGCCGGGAGAATCTATTGCCTCAACGTCTACGACGACTCGATCGTCTGGGATAAAGAGATCAGCCCGGGTGTCGACCGGCTGGCAATCAGTCCGGACGGGAAGCTTCTCTATGTCCCGACTTGGGAGGGCGGTTCGGCGGATTATATCAACGTTCTCGATGCCGATACCGGGGATGTCGTACGCGAAGTGCATTTCTCCAATAGATCGCACGACACCCAATACCCGCTGTCCGGGCCAATCTTCCAGGAAACCAAGGCCGGCGACGGCAGCGGCAGATATCTCTATCTGATCGATCCGGGCAGCTATGCGGTCTCCCGCGTCGGGCCCTATTCCGGCATTCTCGGCCCCTATGCCGTCGACAGCACAAGCGACTATGTCGTCAACAATGTGAAAGACCTCTGGGGAATGCAGGTCGCCAAGCTGAAAACGGGTAAAATAATCACCGCTACAATACCCGATCACCCTGCCGGTGAGGCCGGCTTGTTGCACGGGATCGGTTGGACACCCGACCAAACCGAGGTATGGCAGAGTGGCGCCTGGAATGAACCGCATGTCTACATCTGGGACATGCGCGACCCGATGGCTCCGGTCCTGAGGGAGAGATTAGCTTTGCGAAGCGGGCGCGGATCACACTGGCTCACCTTCGACATCAAGGGCGATTACGCTTACCTCGCGCCGACCAAAAACAGCGACGATGGAACCGAGGTCTTTGATGCCCGCACGCATCGTTCGATCGGCGTCATCGCAGCGTCGGAGGACATGCTCGAGATAGACTTCGCCGATGGGAGAATAAGCCGGGTCGGCGATCAATACGGGATTGGGAGGCGGTGAGGGGTTGCTTAAGAGGGTAATCGCTCTGCTCTTTCGCCGCAGTTCGGTTTGGACGTAAAATTGTGCTGAAGTGTCCACGAGACTCGGGCGGCGGAGCCGGTTCGCCCGCTGCGAGCGGCATAATTAGGGAGGACATCGATGCTGGAAATCGGCTTGTTTCACAACGGGGCGTCCAGCCTGCCGATCACCACCAACAGGGACGGCGTCACGTTCAATAAAGGCACCTTGCCGGAGGTACACCGGGCGGCGCAAGAGACCCTGGTCAATCAGGTTCGCCAAGGCATCCTGGCGGAAAAACTAGGGTTCCAGTCGTTCTGGCTCACCGAGCACCATTTTCAGCCGGAAGGCGTGGAGATGAGCCCCAATCCGCTGATGGTGCAGATGAGTGTGGCGGCGCACACCAGGCGCATCCGGCTGGGGCAAGCCGCGAACATCATCGTCTGGCATCACCCGGTGCGGCTAGCCGAGCAGATTGCGACGCTCGATG
>JAFASL010000039.1 GCA_019244535.1 Alphaproteobacteria bacterium | reverse complement strand
GCCGGGATACGGGTGAAGAAATAGATCTCGGCGGCGAACAGGTCGGTCCCGATGATCCTCTGAAGCCCTTGCCGGATGGCTTCGATGTTGTTTGTGAAAACGAGGCCGAGGACAAACCCGGTAATCGTCCCGATTATGCCGATGCTGGCGCCGCTCAGCACGAAAATGCGCAGGATCATCGCACGCGAAGCTCCCATCGTGCGCAGGATCGCGATGTCGCGCCCCTTGTCCTTCACCATCATGATCATGCTCGAAATGATGTTGAACGCGGCGACGACGATGATCAATGTCAGGATCAGGAACATCACGTTGCGCTCGATTTCGACCGCGTTGAACAGGCTCGAATTGGCCTGCTGCCAGTCGACGATCCGCACCTGGCCGGCAAATGCGGCGCCGATCAGCAGGCGCTGCTCGCGCACGCGGTCGGGGTCGGCGGTGAAGACTTCGAGACTGGAGACCGCTGCGGGAAGACGGAAGAACAGCTGCGCCGCCTCGAGCGGCACGTAGATGAAGCTGTTGTCGTATTCGTACATGCCGACATTGAACAACGCAACGACGCGGTAGGTCTTGACGCGTGGCATCGTGCCGAACGCGGTGGCGGTCCCCTCCGGTGACAACAGGGTGATCGGGCTGCCGACAGTGAGTCCGAGCCGGCGAGCCAGCCGGTCGCCGACCGCGACGCCGTCATCGCTGAAATCAGCCAGCGAGCCCTGGATGATGTGGTTTGCGAGCAATGGCAGCGACCGCAGATCGTCGGGCCGGATGCCGCGCACCAGCGCTCCCGCTGCGCCAGTCTCGGAGGTCGCCATCACTTGGCCTTCGACGATCGGGGTGACCCGTGTGACCCCCGGCATGTCACGGACCTTCTGTGCCGCGGCATCGAAATCGCCGAGCCCGCCGCTCAGCGCGTACACGCCGAGATCGCCGTTGAGGCCGAGGATGCGGGCGAGCAGATCGGCGCGAAACCCGTTCATCACCGACATGACGATGATCAAGGTCGCGACGCCGAGCGCAATCCCGAGCAGCGAAAAAATCGCAATAACCGAGACGAACCCCTCCTGCCGCCGCGCCCGCAAATAGCGAAACGCAACCATCCGCTCGAATGCATTGAAAATCACGGGATGACCGTCGGCGGTGCCCCTCACCCTCCCGCTACGCGGGCCCCTCCCTCGCCCCGCTGGCGGGCAGAGGGTCGGGGTGAGGGGCAACTAACTGATCGAGGACCTCATCCGCGGAAACATCGCGGCGCTCGCCGGTGCGGCGGTGCTTCATCTCGATCGTGCCGGCGGCAACGCCGCGCGGGGCGATGACGAGCTGGTCGGGCAATCCGATCAGGTCCATCGTCGCGAATTTGGCGCCCGGGGATTCGTCGCGGTCGTCGTAGAGGACTTCGACCCCAGCGGCGAGCAGTTTGCCGTAAAGGTCCTCGGCGGCGGTGCGGCAGAGCGCATCGGCCGGCCGCAGATTGATGAGCCCGACGCGGAATGGCGCGACGCTCTCCGGCCAGATGATGCCCGCGTCGTCGTGGTTGGCTTCGATCAGCGCGCCGGGGAGGCGCGACACGCCGATGCCGTAGGAGCCCATTTGTAGCGGCACTGCCGCCCCGTCGGGACGGGTGACAAGAGCCTGCATCGGCCGGGAATACTTGTCGCCAAAATGAAAGATATGCCCGACCTCGAGGCCGCGCGCAGTCACGAGTTCCTTCTCTGGGACCGGGCATCTGGCCGGATCGTGCTTTTCGTCGGTCGCAGCATAGAAAGCGGTCCAGCGCTGAAAAATCGGCTCGAGGCCGCCGCGGTGATCGACCTCGATGACAGGTATGTCGGTCTCTACCCAGCGACGGTCAAAAAACACGTCGCTCTCACCGGCATCAGCGAGGATGATGAACTCGTGGCTGAGGTCGCCGCCGATCGGCCCGGGATCAGCCTGCATCGGGATCGCCTTCAGCCCCATGCGGGCAAAGGTCCTCAGATAAGCAGCGAACATCTTGTTGTAGGAGCGCTTGGCACCCGCCGCGTCGAGGTCGAAGCTGTAGGCGTCCTTCATCAGGAACTCGCGCCCGCGCATGACGCCAAAACGAGGCCGCACCTCGTCGCGGAATTTCCACTGGATGTGGTAGAGGATCTTTGGCAGGTCGCGGTAGCTCCGGAGCGACGCGCGGACGATCTCGGTGACCTGCTCCTCGTTGGTCGGCCCGTACAGCATCTCGCGGTCGTGGCGGTCGCGGATGCGCAGCATCTCCTTGCCGTAATCCTCGTAGCGTCCGCTCTCGCGCCACAACTCGGCGGGCTGGATCGTCGGCATCAGGATTTCCTGCGCGCCGGCGCGGTCCTGCTCTTCGCGCACGATACGCTCGACCTTTTTGAGCACCCGCAGCCCGAGCGGCAGCCACGAATAGATCCCGGCACTCGACTGGCGGATCATCCCGGCGCGCAGCATCAGCCGGTGCGAGACGATCTGCGCCTCGCTCGGATTGTCCCGCAGCACCGGCAAAAAATACTCCGAAAGACGCATCAACCATATCCTGGCGAACGGGCCGCGCACTCTAGGGAACAGAACAGGGCCTGTCCATCGGCCGCCCATCGCAGGCGCGTGAGGCCGACAACAAATTTCTTAAAATTCGCGTGACGACGGCCCGGCGCCGCGGCTAAGATACGCATGCAGGCAGCAATGCCGGCCCGAGTTTAGGGAGGAACCGACTACCGAGAAGAGGCAGGCGACGAGCCTGCCTCTTTGGCGTTCTGGAAGTCCTGCGGTAACCCTACTGGAGGACGCGGGCCGGACGCGCTCGCGATATAAAGTGGCGTACGGAAAGGAATTGGAGAACGAGATGGCGGTCAGTCGTGGGTACCATTTCTATCAAAATCCCGGGCCGACCAATATCCCGGACCGAGTGTTGCGGGCGATGGACCGCGGGGCCATCGACTTCACCGGCGCCCAGTTCAAGGCGATCGCCGAGGAATGCTTCGCCGGTCTCAAGCGCGTGTTCAAGACCGAGCAGACAATTCTCGCTTATACCGCCTCCGGGCACGGAGCGTGGGAGGCGGCGCTCGTCAATCTGTTCTCGCCCGGCGACAAAGTGCTGGTCGTCGAGAGCGGCTATTTTTCGCTCAACTGGGGGATGCGGGCCGAGGCCTTCGGGCTCGAAGTCGAGACCTTGCCCAATGACTGGCGCAGCGCCGTCAGCCCGGCCAAGCTCGAAACCCGGCTGCGCGAGGACCGCGAGCACGCGCTGAAGGCGGTATTGGTCGTGCACAACGAGACCTCGACCGGGGTGCTAAACGACATCGCCGCGCTGCGCCGCGCGATCGATGCCGCCAAGCACCCGGCGTTGTTTCTCGTCGATGTGATTTCGTCTCTGGGGTCGATGGATTTCCGCATGGACGAATGGGGTGTCGACGTCGTCGTCGCCGGCTCGCAAAAGGGGCTTATGCTGCCGACCGGGATGGCCTTTACCGGCGTCAGCACCCGCGCGATCGCGGCCTGCGCCGAAGCCAAATTGCCGCGGGTCTATTGGGATTGGCGCCGGCTGCTCGGCGAAGCCTCGCAGGCCTATTGGAACGGCACCGCGCCGGTGCACTTCTTTTACGGCTTGCAGGAAGCGCTGCGGATGATCGAGGAGGAGGGTCTCGACAACATCTTCGTGCGCCACCACCGCCTCGCCGAGGCGACGCGGCGCGCGGTGCGCGTCTGGCGCCAGAACGACGGACCCGAGATCTTCGCGATCGACCCGCGCGCGCAATCCGACTCGATCACCGCCGTCCAGGTGCCCGAGGGCTACGACGCCGACAAGGTCCGCCAGCTCTGCCTCGACAAGTTCAACGTGTCGCTCGGCGGCGGCCTCGACCGGCTCAAAGGTCATGTGTTCCGCATCGGCCATCTCGGCGACCTCAATGAGCCAATGATCCTTGGCTCGCTCGCCGCAATCGAAATGGCGCTCGAACTTTCGGGTGTGCCGCACGGCAAGGGCGGCGTTGCGGCGGCGATGGACTACCTCGTAACCGCCGAATAGTACCTGCGCGGCTGCCCCGGGCAGCCTTCCACATCCGGCGGCGCGTTTGCCGAAAGTGGATAGCGCGAGCCCGACACTTCACCAGAGCATTGATCCAACGCCGGCCTTGTAGCTCAGCGAGCCCGGCTGCGTGCAAGGCTGGCGGGGAGAAATGCCGGGCAGCGTCACCTCGGTATTCAGCGAAGCGGCGGATTTCGAGGCTGCGTTGCGGCCGGAAGGCTGTGTCAGCTTGCTGGTGACCGGACGCGGCTCGTTTCGGGCGCGGCTCACCCAGATCACCCTCGACCGCCTGCGCCTGGCAAGCGCCGAAGAGGAGCTGGCGCGGATCGCCCATATAGCAGTGCCTGACGGGACGGTCCTGGTCAGCTGGCCGACCGGCGGAAACCCGGCGCCGCTCTGGGGCGGGATCGAGATCCGGGCGGGCGACATGCTCACCCTCGGCCCGGGACAGCGGGTTCATGCGCGAAGCGACGGGCCATGCTGCTGGAGCACTGCCCGAATACCGGCTCAGGAGCTTTTCCGCTATGGCCGCGTGTTGTGCGGGACCGGTTTTGCAATTCCACCCGCTCTCGCAATCTGGCGGATCCCGGCCGCGGCCGGAAAGCGCCTCGCCCAACTCCACCGAGCCGCCATCCGAGTGGTCGAAGCGAGGTCGGGAGCACTCGCGGATATCGAGGCCGCGCACGGGCTCGAGCAGCAATTGATCGATGTGCTGATCGAATGCCTCTGCAAGGGAGCACCGCAGGAGGAAACTGCGGCCGGCCGCCGG
>JAFASL010000892.1 GCA_019244535.1 Alphaproteobacteria bacterium | reverse complement strand
CACGTTGTAATTGGCTTGGCTGTTGAACGGCGGGTCGAGATAGATCAAATCGACGCTATCGCTTGCGATCTGGTCGCGTAGCACGTGGAGGTTGTCGCCGTAGTAAAGTGCGTTTGCCATTCCGCCCCCGCAGTCCATCCCTTTCCGCCCCGGAGTTGCCGCGCTGGTTCGGTAGACGCGTGAGCTGACACCGACGGTCAGTCGGCGTCCATGGTTGCGGCGATTTTGGCGGCGATTTCGGCGCGCCACTCCTCGATCGGCTTGAAGCCGGGCTTGGCGCGGCAGATGGCTTCGGTTTCCCGGTAGAGTTCGTCTTCGGATTTGTCGAGGTCGATCTCGAACCCTAGAGGCTGCGGCACGTACCATGGCGTGTCGCAGAACATCTCGATGCGGTTGCCTTCGGGGTCGGTGAAATAGACCGACCAGGCATTGCCGTGGCAACGCGGGTCGAGGACCTTGCATTGGGCCTCGCGCACCTTGCGGAAGACGCGCTGGACGTTGGCGAGCGTGCCGACGTTGAACGACACCTGCTGCACCATCGGCGTCTCGAGATCGCCGTCGCGGCCGCGCACCAGCACGACCTGATGATGGTCGCTGGGATTGCGGCTGAGAAACGTGATGCGGCCGTCGGGCGCGCCGTCGCTGACGACGAAACCGAGCACGCGAGTATAGAAGTCGATCATCTTCGGCACGTCGCTGACATAGAGCCCGACATGGCTCAGGCGCGGCGATTGCTCTTGCGGCATCGACCGGTCTCCTCTCTCTGCGCTATCTCGAGTGCTTACTACCCTCAAACGACCGAGGAGAGGAGTTCTTTATTTTTTTCCGAATTTCGCGCGAAGCGCACTGGCGGCGTGGTCGAGAAACAAGCGGACCTTGGTTGGGAGATACCGGCCTTCCGGATGCACGATGTGAATGGGTGCGGGCGGCGGCTCGTATTCGGTGAGAACGGTCTGCAATCGGCCCGCCGCCACATGCGGCTCCGCCTGATAGGACCTGACGCAGGTGAACCCCAAGCCGTCGACCGCAGCGTCGACCGCCCCCGCGGTCGTATTCACCACCAACCGCGGCTTCACGGCTACCGAAGTGACGCCGCTCGGACCGTGAAACGACCACCGATCGGGAATGGGTGTGACGGCCGTGCATGCGACGACAGTGTGGCTACCGAGATCGCGCGGCGTTATCGGCACCCCGTGCCGGGCAATATATTGCGGAGCCGCACAAACGACGCGTCGCACCTGCCCGACACGCACAGCGCGAAGCGATGAGTCCGGAAGCTGTCCGATTCTGACGCCGAGATCCAGCCCCTCGTCGACCAGTGAGACGACCCGGTCGAGCAGCAGCATCCGAACATCGACCTGGGGGTATTCGCCGAGAAAGCTGCGTACGATGGGTAGTACATGAAGTCGGCCGAACATTGTCGGCGCCGTGACGTTGATCCAGCCTCGCGGCTGGGCTCGCTCGCTGAGATTAACCGCTTCCAGCTCATCATAAGTCGCCAGAAATCGCCGGCAGCCCTCGAGGTAGCGGGCACCGGCATCCGTTAGCGCGACCGACCGGGTTGTCCGGTTGAAAAGGCGGGTCTGCAGTCGTTCCTCAAGCGCCGCGACTGCCCGGGTCACGGATGCGGGCGATCGGCTCAAATGCCGCGCGGCTTCGGCAAAGCTTTGCTGCTCCGCTACTGCGGCAAAGATCGTCAAGGCGTCTAGGCGGTCCTGCATATTGTTGCAAGCGATGAAATAGAGAAACGCGAATTCGCGCAATTCAGTTGTATGCCGCGGCACCTATTTTCTGCCCCAACTATTGGCGGCACAAATCGGAGCCGGGTGATATGACCGCTCTCCCGCTGATCGTCTTTGACGTCAACGAGACGCTTCTCGATCTCCAAACAATGGAGCCGGTTTTTGAGCGCATCTTTGGCGAGAAGACAGCCATGCGCCTTTGGTTCGCTAACTTCATTATGTATTCCGCGGCCCTGACTGCGGCCGGCTGCTACGTTCCATTCACCGATATCGGTTCGGCTGTAATGAAGATGCTGGCGGATACACGCGGCATCAAAAACAATGACGCGGATAGGGCAGAGCTAACAGAGAGGTTTTCGACGATGCCGCCGCACCCGGAGGTGCCGGCGGCGCTGC
>JAFASL010000709.1 GCA_019244535.1 Alphaproteobacteria bacterium | reverse complement strand
GGGATGTATTTCGTCGCCGGCGACAACGCGGTAATAGCCTTGATTCGAGAATTTTCGGCCCAGTCAGCAAATCGCAACTCCATGCCAAGGTGCTAGCACAAGTGCGCTTAACCTGGTCTCCATAGAAGCGCTTTCACACCGTCTTTGCCGAAATACGCAGGAGACTACAAACCGACATTTCGACAGGTGCACGCCACGCCGTGGCGATTTTGCTTTATGTCTGAGGAAACACCCGCTCGCGCCCTATGGGCCACAGCGATGACAATGACTCGAGGACCAAAAGCGTGTTAACTTTCGCACACTTCAGGAGCGCCGCCATATTCCCGGAATGCCAGCATGCGGTGTCCACTGTGCCAAGCTGAGAACCCCAGGGAGGCGAGGTTCTGCGAGGATTGCGGCGCGCGGCTCGCCCGGACCTGCCCGCACTGCCGAGCCGAGGTCCCCCTCGGAAAGAGGTTCTGCTGGTCATGCGGGGAGCAGCTCGCCTCCTCTGCGACCGACCGAGTTCCGCCCCCCGTTGCCTACACCCCTAAGCATCTGGCGGAACGCATCCTGACGTCAAAAGCCGCGCTTGAGGGCGAGCGGAAGAAGATCACGGTTCTCTTTGCCGATAGTAAGCGCTCGGTGAGGAGCGCCTGCCGCTGAGCCGCGACAAGCGCAATGATCAAGGGATGGTGGAAGGATCGGAACAAGTGTCCACTAACGGCTTGGTGGACACTAAGGGGCAGTCGGGCGCGACGAAGCGTCGGCAGTATTCCGAAGCGCTGAAACGCCAGATGGTGGCAGAGACGCAGGTGCCGGGAGCGTCGGTATCGATCGTGGCGCGGCGTCATGATGTGAACAGCAACCAACTGTTCCGATGGCGGCGGCAGCTGTTGCCGAAAGCAGCGGTCGACAGTGGCGCAATGCTGCCGGTGGCGGTCGCACCCGATGCGGGTCGGCCGCGGCGGACGGATCGCGAGGGGATTATCGAGATTGCGTTTGGCTGTGGTGCACGGGTGCGCCTTCGTGGCGAGGTCAGCTCCGAGACACTGCGGCAGGTAATTGAACTGCTGCGATGAATGCTCTGCCGGCGGGCACCCGGGTGTGGCTGGCGGCCGGCGTCACCGACATGCGCAAGGGGTTCGACAGTCTGGCGGCGCAGGCGCAGACCGTGCTTGGGCAGGATCCGTTCTCGGGTCACGTGTTTTGCTTTCGCGGCCGGCGCGGCGATCTCATTAAGCTGTTGTGGTGGGATGGCGATGGGCTGTGTCTGTTTGCCAAGCGTCTGGAGCGCGGGCGATTCGTCTGGCCGCGGGCCGAGCAGGGGATGGTCGTGCTGAGCCGGGCGCAACTGTCGATGCTGTTGGAGGGGATCGACTGGCGAAAGCCGCAGCGAACCTGGCGGCCAGAGCTGGCGGGCTGAGCTGACGGGCGCCGGTTGGGCCGCTCGACTGAACCATTGACCAAAACGGCTGCAGGTCTGATCCACTGCCGACGTGCCGATCACGCCCGACAATCTGCCCGACGACCTCACCGCGCTGAAGCGGATCATTGCCGCGATGGCGCAGGATGCGCTGACGGCCCAGGCCGAGATCGCGCGGCTGAAATTTCAATTGGCGCGATATCGACGAGCTGAGTTTGGGCGATCCTCGGAGCAGCTGGCGCGCGTGGCGGAGCAGCTCGAGCTGGCGCTCGAGGCGCTGGAAACCGACCAGGCGGAGCGGCTGGCGACGGCCTCGCCGGCGGTCGCTGCCGCCGTCGAGACTGCGGCCGAAGCGCAGAAGCCGGCGCGGCGTCCATTGCCGGAACACCTGCCCCGAGAGGATCGGCGGCATCCCGCACCGTGCACTTGTCCTGGCTGCGGCGGCGCGTTGCGCAAGATCGCCGACGAGGTCAGCGAGACCCTGGATTATGTCCCGGGCCGCTTCAAAGTGATCCGGCACATTCGCGAGAAGCTGTCATGCCGGGTTTGCGAGGTGGTAGTGGCGGCGCCGCCGGTCGATCACGCGATCGCCCGCGGCCGCGCCGGGGCGGGGCTGCTCGCTCATATCGTGGTGTCGAAATATGATGATCACTTGCCGCTCTATCGCCAGGCCGAAATCTTTGCCCGCGATGGAGTGAGCCTGGAGACCTCGACTTTATCCGGCTGGGTCGGAGCGACGGCGGCGGCGCTGCAGCCTTTGGTCAACGCCCTCGCCAGTGACGTCCTGGCCGGCGATGCCTTGCACGTCGATGACACACCGGTGCCGGTGCTGGCGCCGGGTACAGGCAAGACCAAGACCGGCCGGCTATGGACCTACGTTCGCGACGAGCGGCCGTTTGCCGGCGCGCGGCCACCGGCGGCGCTGTTCTTCTATTCGCCCGATCGCAAAGGCGAGCATCCGCAGGCACATCTGAA
>JAFASL010000625.1 GCA_019244535.1 Alphaproteobacteria bacterium | reverse complement strand
GCCGAGGGGCGGTATTCGATCCGCACCGCATTGCCGGTGCATTACCCGATACCCTCGGACGGCCCGGTCGGGCGAATGCTGCGCGCGACCGGGCGTCACCCGTGGCGCCCCGCGCATATTCATTTTGTCGTTTCGGCAGACGGCTACGAGCCGGTCACGACGCATATCTTCGACCGACGCGACGAATATCTCGGCAGCGATGCCGTCTTCGCGGTAAAAGACTCGCTGATCTGCGATTTCGTCCGGCACGAGCCGCCCGGCGGCAAGCCCCACTACACGGCGGAGTTCGATTTCCGTCTGAAACCGGCAACGGAACTGAAAGCGACAGTTCTCGACGCACAACAGCGCCTCGCCGCGCTCGGCGCGCGAGCCGCAGAGTAAAGGCAGCACCCCCCAAGCGCAGCGAGGCGGGTGAGGGTCAGGCCTCCGCGTGACCTGCGGGGGCCGGCTCGTTCTTGTCGAAGTCGAACTCGACCTTGGCGCCGCACGGGTCGTGAAAAAACAGCTGCCAGATGCCGCCGCCCGGCAGGCGCCGCAGCTCGTAATCGATGCCTTCGCGTTTGAGGGTCGCGACCGTGCCGGGCAGGTCCTTGGCAGAGAACGCCATGTGGTCGAGCACGCCGCCGCGGTCCTTTGGCAGGTCCTGGCTGTGGATCACATGCAGTATCGGCGTGTCGTCGTCGGCATAGAGCCACCAGCCGGGGAACTGGAATGGCGGCCGCCAGCCGACCTTGAAGCCGAAAAGATCGCAATAAAAGCGCCGCGTTGCCTCGAGATCGTCGCTCAGCACGGTGAAATGGTTCATTGCCGCTACAGGCATCTGAGAGCTCGTTCGTTAAAGGGTTGATGCTTGGAACGCCTTACTCGCAACGAGGCGGCAGCGTCAATGCTAAGCGAGCAGTGCCCTGCCCGCAGCGGCATCTCGAGCAGGCGGAAGCGGTATAGCCCGCGATATGCCCGGCCTTGACACTCTACGGCAACGATGGTGCAACAGCGCCGAACGACACGCTGTGAACAGGGATGGGAGGAAACGCATGCCGCGCGGATACATCGTGGCTCTGTTTTGCGCCACCGGTGTGGTATCGATGCCTGCCTCGGGCGCGGAGCCGATCAAGATCGGCTTTCCGATCCCGCTATCGGGGCCGACCGCCGTCTATGGCGAGCCGGTTCTGAAAGGCGCTGAGTTGGCAGTCTCCGAGATCAACGCCAAAGGCGGCGTTCTCGGCCGCAAGCTCGAACTCCTGTCGCGCGACAGCAAGGCCAATGCCGACGAGGCGGTGCGCCTCGCTCGCGAGCTGATCATCAAGGACAATGTCGACTTCCTCGCCGGCACCTTGACCTCGGCCGAAGCGCCGGCAGTGTCGACGGTCGCCAAGGAAAACAAGATCGTCTTTATCGCGCCGACCTCGAAGAGCACGATCCTGACCGATCCGGCGCATATCCATCCCTACATCTTCCGCGTCTCGTCAAATACCGATGTTGAAGGATTGGCGGGGGCGACCCTGGTGGCGCGGTGGAAGGATGTCAAAACCGTTGCCACGATTGCGCCCGATTACGCCTATGGCCGCGACTCGATCGCCGCCTTCAAGGCTAGCCTGAAGAAACTGCGCCCCGACATCCAGATCGTCGACGAGCAATGGCCGAAACTGGGCGAGCCCGACTTCACCGCCTTCATAACCGCGCAGATGGGCAAGAAGCCCGATGCCGTGTACTGCTCGCTGTTTGCCGGCGACTTTGTAACCTTTACCAAAGAAGCCACGCCACGCGGTTACTTCAAGGCGATCGCCAACCGCATGGTCGATGGCGCCGAGGTCGGAACTACCGACGAGGCGCAGGCGCTCGGCGGCGATTACCCGTATGGCATCATCTCCGACAGCTATGATCCGGTTATCTTTACCGGGAACGAGCCGCCGGAGCACAAGAAGTTCATCGAGGATCTGAAGGCCTTCACCAAGGCAAAATACGCGTCTGGGTGGTCGATCGTCGGCTATCAGGCGATCTATGCACTGGCCGACGGCATTAACAGGGCCGGCAACACCAAGAGCGACGATGTCGCCAAGGCGCTGCCCGGGATGACCTTCGATACGCCGGTCGGGAAGCGCACCTTCAGCGCCAAATCGCACGAGACCTTCGCGCCGGAATACTGGGGCGTCATGGTCAAGGAAGCGGCCTATCCATTCGCGGTCATGCAAAACCCGGAGCTGTTGCCGCCGTCGACCGAAACGAACTGACGATTGTGGACGCGTCCACAATCGTCATCACCGGGCTTGACCCGATGATCCACGTTATTCTCCAGGACGTAGATGGCCGGGACGAGCCCGGCCGTGACCGATAGTAGACGGCAGCGGTGGCGCCGTCGTTTCTGTTCAGCCAATTCATGGGCGGTTTCACGACGGCGATGTTTTTGTTTTTGATCGCCTCGGGCTTGTCGCTCGTCTTTGGCGTGATGCGCGTGATCAATTTTGCGCATGGCTCGTTTTACATGCTCGGCGCCTATCTCGCCTGGCAGGGGGTGCAGTGGCTGCACCCCAGGGCAGAGGCGTTCTGGCTGGCGGCGCTGTTCGCGGCACTCGGGGTCGCGTTGCTGGGCGGCATTGTGGAGCGCCTCTTTTTCCGCCACCTCTACGGCCGCGAAGAACTCTACCAGCTGCTGTTCACCTACGCGCTGGTGCTGATCCTCGGCGACGCCGCGAAATTCCTCTGGGGCACCGGCCAGTTGTCGGTCTCCTCGCCGCCAGTGCTGGCCGGAAGTGTGGAGATCTTCGGTACCGCGCAGCCGCTCTACAACCTTTTCATCATGGCGGTCGGACCGGCAATTGCCCTCGCCGGCTGGTTCGTTCTAAACCGCACCGGCGTCGGGCGCCTAGTGCGCGCCGCATCTTACGACCGCGAGATGCTCGATGCGCTCGGCGCCAATGTCGGCTCGATCTACACCGGCATGTTCGTCTTCAGCTCGTTTCTCGCCGGGCTCTCTGGCGCACTCGTGACGCCGATCCAGAGCATCGTGCCAGGTATGGACGTGCTGATCATCGTGCAAGCCTTCATTGTCGTCGTAATCGGCGGCATGGGCTCGTTCTGGGGAACCTTTTGGGGCTCGGTGATCTATGGCCAGGTCTTGTCGTTTGGCATTCTGATTTTCCCCGGCTTCTCGCTATTCTCGGTGTTCGCGCTGATGGCGGTCATCTTGATTGTCCGGCCTTGGGGCCTGTTCGGCCGGCCGATATGACGGGCCGACGCCGCGCCACACTCGCCAGCCGTATTCCGTGGACCTTGATCGTTTTCCTGGCCGCGGCGACGGTGCCGTGGATCGGCTCGCGCTACGACACCTTTCTCGCCTCCCAGATCGTAATCGACGCGCTCTTCGCCGTCAGCCTCAACCTGCTGCTCGGCACAACGGGCCTGGTTTCGTTTGGCCATGTCGCCTATTTCGGCGTCGGCGCCTACGTCTGCGGCATCCTGATGAAAACCTACGAGGTGCCTTTTGTCCTCGCCTTTCCAGCGGCGGGGCTCGGCGCCGCCCTTTTTGCACTGGTCTCGGGCTATTTCTGCGTCCGTCTGCAAAAGCTTTATTTCGCAATGCTGACGCTCGCCTTCTCACAGATTGTCTGGGCAATTGCCTACAAATGGAACGACGTGACCGGCGGCGATCAAGGCCTGCCGGAAATCCCCTACCCCGACCTCGACTGGATGTCGGCTATCCCCGGTTTCGGCGATCTGCGCATCGGCGATCGCTTCTATCTTCTCACCCTGGTGCTGGTGGCGCTCTCAATCGCGGCGTTGCGCATAATCACCCGCTCGCCGTTTGGCCGCATGCTGACGACGATCCGTGACAACCCCGAGCGGGCGGCGTTCATCGGGCTCAATGTGCGCGCCTACCAGCTCGCCGCTTTTGTCGTCGCCGGCGCCTTCGCCGGGCTCGCCGGCGCGCTCTATGGCCTTTTCAGCCGCGGCGTCTTCGCCGATTACGTTTTCTGGTCGAAGTCCGCAGAGGTCATCATCATGACGATCCTCGGCGGCATGGATTATTTCTGGGGGCCGCCGGTCGGCGCGCTGGCGCTGGTGTGGCTGAACCAGCAGATCACCGCTTATACCGAATATTGGCCGTTTGTGCTCGGCGCCATCCTCCTGGTGCTGCTATTCGCGTTTACCGGCGGCATTGTCGGCGGCATCGTCGCCGGTTTTCGCTTTGCCCGGTACCGGCTCGCGCGCCGCGATGCTTGAGGTCCGCGATCTGCGCAAGGCGTTCGCCGGCTTTGTCGCGGTCGGCGGCGTCAGCCTCACCGTCGAGACCCGTCAGATCGCCGCAGTGATCGGGCCGAACGGTGCCGGCAAGTCTACTCTCTTCAACCTGATCACCGGCCATATCATGCCGGACGGCGGCCGGGTATTGCTCGACGGTCGCGACATCACCGGGGCGGCTCCGCACCGCATTTGCCGCATGGGAATTGGCCGCTCGTTCCAGCGCACCAATATCTTCGCCCGTCTTTCGGTATTCGAGAACGTGCAGGCGGCCTTTCTTGCCCATCGCGGCCGCGGGGCCAATTTCTGGGCACGCTCCGAGGATTTTTACCGCGACGAGACCGCCGGCCTGCTCGCTTCGATCGGGCTCGACGCTCACGCCGATGCGATCGCCGGCACCCTCAGCTACGGCAACCAGAAACAGCTCGAGCTCGGCATTGCGCTCGCCAGCGATCCCGAAGTGCTGCTGCTCGACGAGCCGACCGCCGGCATGTCGGCAACGGAGACACGTGAGACGATGCAGCTCCTGCGGCGCATTGCCGGCGAGCGCGGGCTGACGCTGCTGTTCACCGAGCACGACATGGAGGTGGTGTTCACGATCGCCGCGAAGATCGCAGTGCTGCATCAGGGCCATCTGCTTGCCGAGGGGACGCCCGCCGAGATGCGCAGCGATCCCGAAGTGCGGCGCGTCTATCTCGGCGAGCACTGATGACCTCGCTCCTCTCCGTCGAGAATATCTACACCTCGTACGGCCTCAGCCGGGTTTTGTTCGGCATTTCGCT
>JAFASL010000526.1 GCA_019244535.1 Alphaproteobacteria bacterium | reverse complement strand
GCGCGGATAGAGGCCATTGTTCAGGTAGAGGCCGGTCGACGCGATGTTGTATGCGGGGGTGATCAACGCGCGGTTCGTCGCTCCGTTGCGTTCGGCTTGCATTAAGGTTTTCGACAGAAGCACCTGCCCGATGCCCTTCGCTTGGGCTTTGGGGCTGACAAAGAGCTGCGACAAAAACCAGAACTTCTCCGTCATCCAGCTGAAGCCGAAGCCAACGATAATGCCGCGATGCTCCGCGACCCAGAGCCCGTCGGGGTCCTCTCCGAGACAGAATTTCGGAAATGCGATCGGGGGCGGCGCCGGCCATGGCTTCCTGCCATGGCGTACGCGCAACTCGTTGCCCGCCTCTTGGACAACGCGCTCGGCCTCCTCCAAATCCTCAAACTTTGCGAGCCGATAGGTGATGTCCACTGCGTACGTCCCTTTAGGGGCGCGGGGCCTTGACCTGAAAACGAATGGCGACCTGGCGGGGATATTGTAGCGCTACGGGTTCATTGCAGTGATCCCCGTTTTTGGAGACCGCTGGAACGTTTTCGTGGCACTCTGAGTTGCCACCTCCCTAACCCTCCCCGCTCGCGGGGGAGGGAAGGGTGGAGGTCCTAAAGTCGACACATTGAACTCAAAGGAACGTGTCATGGCTGCTCTCGACGGATTGGCGATCGTGGGGCGCGAGACGCGACATCAGCCCGCGACCCGTCCGCCGCGACCCAGTCGCGGGGCGATGGACTGGGATGATGTCCGGGTGTTCCTCGCCGTCGTCCGGGAGGGATCGATGCGCGCCGCCGGACGCGCGCTCGGGCTGAGCCAACCGACCATCGCCCGCCGATTAGCGGCGTTCGAGGCCACTTTTGGCGGGCCTACCTTGTTCGACCGCCTGCCTGAGGGGCTGCGCCTCAACGCCGCCGGCGAACAGTTGGTCCCGGCGGCGGAGAGCGTCGAGGATGCGATGCTGACGTTGGAGCGGCGGCGCGCGGCGGCCTCGCCGGTGTTGAGCGGCACCGTGCGGGTATCGACCGGCGAGTGTGCCGCCGGGTTTCTGGCTCGCTGTCTCTCGGGACCGACAACGCCAGCGCTGCCGTCCGGCATTACCCTGGAACTGGTTTCCGAGTCGGGACAGACGGCAAACCTCACGCGGCGCGAAGCCGATATGGCGCTACGCCACCAGCCGCCGGAAAGCGGTGACTTCTACATCTCCAAGGCCGGCACCTTCGCCTGCGCCGTCTACCGGCGTCGCGGCGCGGATCCCGGTGCGTGGGTCACCCACACCGAGGAACAAGCGCATTACGCGCCGGCGCGCTGGGTCCAGCGGCAGTTAGAAGAGACGGGAAATCCCGTGGCACTGCGCGCCTCGTCGATGCTGATGCATTTGGAAGCGATCCGCGCCGGCACCGGCCGCGGCGTACTCCCCTGCTACGTCGGAGACGGCCATCCTCTGCTCGAGCGACTGACCCCGCCGATCGCCGAAATCGCCGCCGAGTACTGGATCATCGTCCATCGTGACCTGCGCCGCGTTGCCTGCGTGCGCGCCGTCATCGACTGGATCAAGGCGCTGTTTGCGGAGCAGCGCAACGTACTCGCTGGCGTCGTCTAGCAAGGAACCCGGCAATCCAGACCGTTAGAATGGCCCCTATCGAAAAGCGCCTCTTTCAATCGTCAAAATCCGTCTCAATGACCCGCTGGGGCGGGGCCTCCCAGCTTGCTCTTGCGCAAGGTCAGCGCGAGCGGAACCGCGGCAAGCGAGATCAGCATCAGGAGCCAAAACACATCCATGTAGCCGAGATACGAAGCCTGCATCTGTACTTGCTGCCCAATCCATTGGAGAGCCTGCTGTTGCGCCTGCCACAGCGAGCTGCCCTGGCCGACGAAATAGTTGGTCATCTGATGCAGGATACCCTGATATTGCGCGCTTGACGGGATCGCCTGGCCGACAAGCATGCTCTGATGGAATTGCGCGCGATCCCATAGCACATTGTTGGCGAGCGAGATGCCGATCGAGCCGCCGGTATTGCGTGCCGCGTTGAGCAGGGCCGAGGCCTGGTCGGTCTTGCCGGGCGGAAGGCCTTCGTAAGATGCGGTTATGATCGGCAGAAAAATCAGCGGCAGTCCGACCCCGAGCAGCATCCGCGAGCGCGCGAAAAACCAGAAGCCCACGTCGCCATATAAATTGGTCAGGTCATACATCGATAATGCCGTCATTACGGCCCCGATCATTATCAGATATTTGGGCTGGACTTTGCCCGACAGGCGGCCAATGACAAACATCATCACCATTGTGACGAGGCCGCCCGGCGACAGGACGAGACCTGCCCACATCGCCGTATAGCCGAAATCCGCTTGCACGAGGTTGGGCAGAAACTGGGTCGTTGCATAGAGAATGGCGCCGGTCGCCAGCATCACGACAAAGCAGGCGCCAAATTGGCGGGTCCCCACCATCCGTAGGTCGATCATCGGATTGCGGCGGGTCACTTCCCAGGGAATCATCGATACGAACGCCAGCGCACAGACAACCGCGACGGTCCTTATAAAGGACGAAGCAAACCAGTCTTCCTCAAGCCCGCGGTCGAGCATGATCTCGAGCGCGCCGAGAAAAGTCGCGACCAGTACGAAGCCGACGAGATCGAACCCGCCCTGCTCCCGCAGCGCTTTGCGCTGTTCCGCTCCATCTTTTGGTGCCGGCAGCATCGTCGCGATCAGCGCGAATGCGATCACGCCGACCGGGCCGTTGATCTGGAAGCACCAGCGCCAAGAGAGATTGTCGGCGAGCCAGCCGCCCAATGTCGGGCCGACTACCGGCGCCACCACCACCGCCAGACCGAACAATGCAAAGGCCTGGCCGCGCTTTTCCTGTGGGAAGGAATCCGCCAGGATCGATTGAGCGAGCGGCACCATCCCGCCGCCCCCAAGGCCCTGGACGAGGCGGAACAGCAGCAGCGCGCCGAGATTCCAGGCGTATCCGCACGCCACCGAGCTCGCCGTGAACAGCGCCAGGCAGATCAGGAAGAAGCGCTTGCGGCCGAGCAGCCGGGCAAGAAAGCTGCTCGCTGTCAGGGCAACGGCATTGGCGACCAGATAGGTTGTCACCACCCAAGAGGCCTCGTCCACACTTACGCCGAGCCCGCCGGCTATGTAGGGCAGCACGACATTGGCGATTGTCGTATCGAGCACCTCCATGAACGCTGCGAATGCCACGAGAATCGCAATGAGCCATGGGTTGACCCGGGCGTTGCTGGCCGCAGCAGGAGCGCCCGCTCGAATTGTGCCGGCGCTCATAGCCACCGCCTTAGCTGCTCGTACAGCGACGGGTGCGAATTGACCCGGACCCCGACCTCGGCGGACATGCCTGGGCCGAGCGCGACGTCGGTCGGGAGATGGTTTAAGACGACCTTGACCGGCACCCGCTGCACGATCTTGACCCAGTTGCCAGTGGCATTTTGCGCCGGAAGCAGCGAGAACGCAGTGCCGGAGCCTGGCTGCACGCTGACGATATGTCCGTGGATCGTGCGTTCCGGATAGGCGTCGATATCGACGGTTACCGGCTGCCTGGGCCGCATTTTATCGAGCTGAGTCTCCTTGAAATTGGCCCAGATCCAGATGTCGTCCGGCACAAACATCGTCAGGTTCGTCCCCGATTGCGCGTATTGGCCGACGCCGGCGCTGAGCTGCACGACATGCCCGGGCTGGTCTGCGGTAACCGTCGTATAAGAAAGGTTCAGTTGCGCTTGCTCGCGCTGGGCTTTGGCTTGCGCAAGGCTCGCGACGGCGCTGTCGCGCTGGGCCTTCAGCGCCTCGACTTGCCGCTGCGCCAGCTTGAGCGTCGCTTGCGCGCTGTCCAGCGATGCCTGCTGCTGATGCATCTGCGAAGTGTATTGCTGGGCGTTTTGAACCGTGCCGGCGATTGTATGCGCGAGGTATTGATAGCGCGCCGCCTGCTCTTGTGCGAACACCAGAGCCGCCTGCTGCTGGTTCACCTGTGCCTGGTCGGCGGCGATCTGGGCCTGCTGCACACTCATCTGCGCATCGATGTTCTCGATGTTGGCCTGAGCGGCGGCCACTTGCGCCTCGGTCTGGGCGAGCGCCGCGCGGTAAGTGCGGTCGTCGATGCGGGCGATCACCTGCCCGGCCTTGACATGCTCGTTGTCGGTAACCGGGACCGCCCTGATGTAGCCCGACACCTCGGGGGCAATCCCGAACTGCCGCGACGCAATATAGGCGTCGTCGGTCGTCTCGAAATGGCTGGTGTAGTCCCAGTAGAGATATCCGGCCGGCAACGCCAAAAGCAGGCACAGCAAGCCGAAAGCAACCGCGATCGGATGCCGGCGGACCCAGCCCTTCCGGGCTTCGCCGTCGGCCCTACGCTCCTCCGGATCGCGTTCCTCCTCGTCCTCTATGGGCCGCTTCCGGGGCGTCGGCGCGCGAGGCCGGTCCACCTCGTCCGCAGAGGGGCGGTATGGCTCGCTCTTCCCACGCGCCCGCGCGGCTTCGGACCGCGGGGCCTCCAGGAGCGTCTCGTCGCCTATCTCTCGACTATCGCGCTCTAAGGTCATGCATTTCTCGCGTATTGAAACGAAACGGTTTCGTTCTAATTTAACTAAGCGATGTACCCCACGCGATCAAGGACAAACGATAGGAGGTGCCGGGCGGGTTCCGGTCGGATAAAACAGACGTAATGGAGCAGGGAACAGCCACAGGAAGCCGTGCCTGGGTCATCCGTTCAGGCAGGCCGCCCCGCGCGCTTGCTGGCGAGGTCGAAGCGCGGATCCTGGACGCCGCTCGGAAGATATTTCTCGAGCGCGGGTTGGAGGGCGCCAGCATTGACGAGATCGCCGATGCCGCCCATGCCGGAAAGCCGACCATCTATGCGCGGTTTCCAGGCAAGGAAGCGCTGTTTGCCGCGGTAATTTTGCGAAAAGTGCGCGAAAACCTCATCTCGATCGAGAGCGTCGCGCCAACCGGCGTCACTTTTGAGGAGCGTCTCGCGAGTATCGCCACAGCGATACTGAGGAGGGTGTTGGCGGCCGAGACGGTCGGGCTGTGCCGAGTGACGGTTGCCGAAGCACGCCGGTTTCCGGACCTGGCGGCCAGCGTCCACCGCATGGCGCGCGAGCGTACGAGCGAAGCCGTATCTCAACTGCTAGGGGAGCTGCCGGAAGCCGACCAGCTGCCGGCGTTCGCCGCAGACCGCCGCGCCACGACCGCCCGCCAGTTTATCGAGCTGATCGTGCAGCCGATGCTGATGCGCGCGCTCTTCGGAGAGGATCTGACGGCGTTGCGCGCTGAAATCGGGCCACATGTCGCGCGTACGGTGGCGTTCTTTCTTGCCGGGTGCCGTCACGGCGGCATCAGTTGAACCTCACAGGTCCGGCTGAAGAGGCGATTGACACGGACCCGTCATGCGGTGCGACGCGCTGGCCTCGCCTAGGGAGGAACTTGCCGCGGACCATCGTTGGACGGCAGCGTGGATTACCGGCCTGACACCGGTTTCGCTAAACTGTCATCGGGCCGCGATAGGCTTCCTCGGCTACTGTGGAGCAAGTTCGAGACCATGACTGCACCGGATACCGCGATCAATCTCGAGCTCAGTCGTCGCAAACTGCTCGCCGCTGCCGGCATTGCCGGAGGGGCGGCGGTGGCGGCTTCCTCTATTGGAGCCGGAGCCCGTTTTGCCGCACCCGCTTTGCCCCAATCGGTCGGTGCGCTCACCACACCTCCGGTCGCCGGACTGCATCTGCAATTCGGCGCCGATGCAGCCGCGGAGATTGTGGTCTCCTGGCACACGCTGCAACCCGTGGACAATCCCCGCGTTATGCTCGGGACACTCTACGGCCGGCTCGATCGCATCGTCGCCGCGAGCGATGCCAGATACACCGACGCAAAGTCGGGCCAGGTCGTCTATGCCTATCATGCTAAAATCGGCCAGCTGCTCGCTGACTCCGCTTATCTGTACGCGGCCCTCCACGATGGCGCCGCGCCGGAGTTCGGCACCTTCCGCACGGCACCGCGCGGCCGCGCGCGGTTCACCTTCACCAGCTTCGGCGACCAGGCCACACCGACCTTGGGCAGGAGGTACAAGCCGCCCGAGGGTGTGACGATTCCAAATCCGCCGTATGTCAACGACAATCTCGGCTCACCGGCAGCCGCCGATACAGTTCTCGGCGTCGAGCGGGTGCAGCCGCTCTTTCATCTGCTCAATGGCGATCTGTGCTACGCCAATATTGCCGAGGACCGGGTGCGGACCTGGTGGGATTTCTGGGAGAATAACAGCCGCAGCGCCCGCAAGCGCCCCTGGATGCCCGCCGCCGGCAACCACGAGAACGAGCTCGGCAACGGGCCGATCGGGTATCAGGCTTATCAGACCTACTTCTCGCTGCCCGAGGCCGCCGGCCACACGGATGTGACGCGCGGGCTATGGTACGCCTTTACCGTTGGCGCGATGCGCGTGATCAGCCTTGCCAATGACGACGTCACCTATCAGGACGGGGGCAACTCCTATGTCCGGGGCTATTCGGAGGGCGCTCAGAAGACCTGGCTGGAGAAGGAATTGGCCGCCGCGCGCGACGATCACGACATCGACTGGATCGTCGTGTGCATGCATCAGGTCGCGATCTCGACAGTCGACAAGTTCAATGGCGCAGACCTCGGGATCCGCGAGGAATGGGTGCCGTTGTTCGACAAGTATGGCGTCGATTTGGTGGTGTGCGGGCACGAGCACCACTACGAGCGCTCGCATCCGATCCGCGGCCGCGAGCAGAACACGACGCTGACGCCGCTTCCCGTGGCAACCGCGACGGACGTGATCGATACAACCAAGGGTACGGTGCACATGGTCATTGGAGGCGGCGGAACGTCGGCCCCGTCGAACACGCTATTCTTCGACCCGCCGCAGTGCCGGGTGATCACGTCCGTTGGCGCACCCGACCCGGCGACGGGCAAACGGCCGCCGGTCTATATGAAGGAGCAAGCGCCGTGGTCGGCCGTGCGGAACGCCGCCCATTCCTACGGTTTCGCCGCGTTCACCGTCGATCCCGGATCGCATCCCGGCGACTTCACGACGATCGAGGTCACCTATTACGACGTGGTAGGGACCGATGGCCAGTTGGCGCCATTCGAGAGCTTCACGTTGCGCCGCCCCCGCCGCGACTAGGCCGATCCTAGCCGCCGCATTACTTTGTCCCGCCCAGCGTGCACGAGCACAAACGGGCGCAGCCAAGGCTGAGCGTTTCGTTGGGGTAAAGCGGGATGGTTTCTATTCCAGCCACGAACGGCCGAAACTAGGGGCTCTACGCACCAAAGCAGCCAGCTGGCTATGCGCGCCCCCGCCGCGCAGGCGTCACCGCCATCGCAGTGTCGCCATGCTGGGGCGCGGGGAATGGCGCTCGTCATGCTTGTCCTGCTCTATTTGGCGTGGCGGATTGGCTATGAAGCGGCCGGCTTTGTCAGGGCAGCGGTTCCGGTTGCAGCATTTTTAGCCATTAAGGTTTTCTGCTTCGCGCGACCCGACCATCGCGCTCTGCCGGTCGTCTCCAGCCAAGCACAATCGGATGAGCCGCCAATTGATGGATACGACGCTGACGGTCTCTCGCCGATATTGCACCGGCGCCCGCGATCTTGCCTTCCATGAAATGTGACGCAGCTCACACTGATTATCGCTGGGTATCGCTACCATACGCATCGGGATGAACGCTGGCGATCCACGCCGCGGGTCAGACCCGGCTTGTCGCGGCCGGGGCAAGGCCGCGCATGATCAAAGCAACAGGAGAGACAGACAATGAGTAGGACTCACGGGCTTGCCGAAAAACGAAGTGGGGGCCCCGCCAGGAGTGTGAAGAGTGCGGAAACCGGGGTCTCCGGCGGGGATCCCAATGCCGAAATCGCCCCTTTGGCGGCGGCCGCCGCAGGCGGCGACGGCGCGCCGCTCGCCATTGTCGGCGACCTCGCCGCGATCCAAGGCGCGCCGGCGGGACAGCCGCGTCGGCTGCGTTGACGGACCGGGCCGCTGTGGCCGGTGGCGGTGCGCCGGCCGCGACCTTGTTTGCCCCGGCCATCGCGGGCGGTAATGCGCCGGCCGCCACTTCGGCTGATCGCGCCGTCGCAGGTGGTGATACGTCGGCCGCCACTCTGTCTGCTGCTAGCGTCGCCGGTGGCGAGGCAGCGCCCGGAGCCGAAGGCTCCGTCGCACGCACGGGCCGCGATACGGCCAGCGGGCGCGGCTTGCCAACGTTCCATGTCTTGAGCCCGCGCGACCACGTGATGACCGACGCCGCGATACCCGGCCTCGGCGATGTCGGCAACAACCCCAACTACATAAAGCGCGGCAGCACGGCACATTTCGTCGTCTTTTACGACAGCGCGCTCGGCAGCGCCGGCACCAGTGCCGCCGACGCCGTGCTCGGCAAGTGTGAGGCGGACTTCGACACCTTGCGCGGCTGGTTTGGCAATACGACACCCGGCAGCCTGCCGTTCAATATCTACATCACCACCGACTCGAACGGCGCGAGCCACGCGAGCTGCTCGGCGACCATGCTCTATCTGGGCGCCAAATCGAGCAATCCAATCAACAATTCTTTTATCCTCCAGCTGTTGATCGCCGAGGGGGACGAGGTGTTCCAAGCCGCGTTCGGCCACGGCTGGAATTGCGGCGCCAGCAACGGCGAGGGTCTCTCGCGCGTATTGGCCAATGACCTCTATCCGGGCGTCGAACCGCTCAACTTCGTCTCTTCCGCGACTTGGCTCGACGCGCCCGGGCGTCCCGACTGGATCAACAACACCGAGGGCACCGACCGTGACTACGTCTCGATCGGCTGCTCGGTGCTGTTCCTCAACTGGATGCGCTTCCAGCTCGGCTACAGCTGGAGCCAGATCATTGCGGCCGGCGACAATACTCTGGCGAAGACCTATCAGAACCTTACCGGCCAAACCGACGGTTTCGCGCTGTTCATGGCGCTGATGGACCGCACCTATCCGCGCGGCACCCCCTCGGGACTGACCACCGACAACCCGTTCCCGCTGCAGGATGTCGCCTATACCGGCGTCTTCCGCCCCGGCAGCGGCGCGGAATGGGTGGTGCCTGCGCAGCCTTGGTCGGCAATGTACAACACGATCAACGGCTACTTTAAGCAGGGCCTCTACGCGGAGGCGCTGAACATCGTCGCCGACGACAACAACATCCTTTATTCGGCCGTCTTCCGACCCGACGGCGGTGCCGAGTGGGTGGTGCCGGCCGAGCCGTGGTCGTCAATGGCGACTGTCATCGACAACTACTTCAATCAGGGTCTGTACGTCACCGCACTCAGCATTGCCGCGCTCGGCAACGACGTGCTGTACTCCGCCGTATTCCGTCCCGGCAGCGGCGCTGA
>JAFASL010000062.1 GCA_019244535.1 Alphaproteobacteria bacterium | reverse complement strand
ATCAGATCTTGCTTCCAGAACAGCCGCTCGATCTGCCAAACCCCGAGCGCGAGGCAGATCAGCAGCGCCGGCAGCGAAAACACTGTTGGCCAAAACAGCGGCCGGAAACGCGTCATGATACGGGGGTGCGGCAAGCAGAAGTTCAGGACCTCGGTGCGACCAGCAAGCGGTGACGATATTGCAGTGCGATCAGACCGGCTTTCAGAGGCCGCAGCATGGCGATCGCGCCGACGATGATAAAGGGGGTCCAGAGAACGAGATGCAGCCAGATCGGCGGCGAAAATTTGATCTCGACCAAAGCCGCCAGCCCGACAACGATCAAGCCAAGAAAAAAAATAACGAAAACGGCCGGGCCGTCACCCGCATCCTGTCCTGAGAGATCGAGCCCACAGACCTCGCACTCACCGCGCACGTTCAGCAGCCCCGTGAAGAGTCTCCCCCGACCGCAACGCGGGCATCGACAACCGAGGGCGGCCCGGACAAGGGAAACCGCCGGGAAATCGTTCATCCCGCGACGCCAGCCCCGCCGCCGCCTTCACCCCACCAATAGACGCAGACGAACAAAAAAAGCCAGACCACGTCAACAAAATGCCAATACCACGCGGCCGCCTCGAACCCGAAATGGTGGTCGGGTTTGAAATGTCCCGCCCACGCGCGGCAGAGACAAACGATCAAAAATGTTGTGCCGATTATGACGTGAAACCCGTGAAATCCGGTCGCCATAAAAAAAGTCGATGGATAAATGCCATCTGTAAAATGGAAGGGGGCGTGGCTGTACTCCCAAGCCTGAACCGACGTGAAGCAAATGCCGAGAAACACAGTCAGTGCCAGACCTTGCAGCAAACCCGTGCGGTTTCCCTCGATTAGCGAATGGTGCGCCCAGGTGACCGTGGTCCCTGAGAGCAGCAGGATCAGGGTGTTGAGAAACGGGAACTCGAACGGATCAAACGGGTGGATGGTCTTGGGCGGCCAGACGCCGCCGACCGGAAACAGGCTCGATGCGAAGAACGCCCAGAAGAACGCGGCGAAAAACATCACCTCGGAAGCGATGAACAGCGCCATGCCGTAGCGCAAGCCGAGCTGCACGACCGGGGTGTGATACCCTTGGAAGGTCGCCTCGCGAATGACATCGCGCCACCACACGGCCATGACCCCTAGCACCGCTAGCACGCCGATGATCAGCAAGGTCCAGCCGTAACCATGCATGTAGAGAACGCCGCCGGTGGTGATCAGACCGGCGGCGACCGCACCGACCAGCGGCCAGATGCTCGGGGCAACGAGATGATAGGGATGTTTCGGCGAGGCGTGCGCTTCACTCATGGATTGGGCCCGAAATGGTCAATTTACGGAGGCTGGCCGCGATCGTGGCGCCGCGGAGGCGGTCGGGGGCTCGGTCTCGGGCGCCCGGAACATCGTGTAGGACAGCGTGATTGAACGGACCTCGCTGGTGCTCGGGTCGGTCGCGATATCGGGATCGACAAAGAAGACGACTCCCATATCCACGCTTTCACCCGGTGCGAGGGTCTGGCGATTGAAGCAGAAGCATTGCAGCTTGTCGAAATAGATCCCGGCTTTCGTCGGCGTGACGTTGTAGACGGCCTGAGCGGTGACCGGCGCCGCCGTGTGGTTGACGGCGCGGAACAAGACCTGGTTCTGCGCGCCCGGATGCACCGCTATCGCGCTCTTCAATGGGCGAAATTCCCAATCGAGACCGGGAGCGGCCTGGGCGTCGAAGCGGACCGTGATCAGCCCCGGAGCAATGCGGGTCGGTGCCGCCTCCGCTCGCTGGGTGGTGCCGCCAAACCCGGTCGCAGCGCAGAACAGGCGATAGAGCGGCACCGAGGCGAAGGACAATCCCACCATGCCGGCGACGACGGAGATGAGCAGCACAAGAGTGGCCCCGTTCCGCCCACGGGGTGGTCGGCTCGGCGCAGCCACCCGCTATCCTCCCATCCGAACGATGGTGATGGCGTAGAACAGCGTTACCAGCGCGACCAGAACGGCAACGAGCGCCCGGTTGCGAGCGCGGATGGTCTTTTGTCGATCGCGCTCCACCGCGGTCACGACCGAGCCCCACTCGCATGGTCGACCAGCAGCAGGCTAAAAATCAGAAACAAATAGAGCAGCGAGAACGCGAACATGCGCTTGGCGCTGCGATCGGTCGGGTCACGGCACACAAGCGCGGCCAAACCCGTGAACGCGCCGCTCAACAACAAAGCGCCGGCGCCGTACAGCACCCCTGCAACTCCGAGCAGCCACGGCGCCACGGCGACCGGCCAAAGCACGATGGTGTAGAGCAGCATCTGCCGTTTGGTCTCGGGCGCGCCGGCGACAACCGGCAACATCGGCACACCCGCTGCGGCGTAGTCGCCGGTGCGGTACAACGACAGCGCCCAGAAATGCGGCGGGGTCCAGAAAAAGATCACCGCAAACAACGCGACGGCTCCCCAGCCGATATCGCCGGTGACTGCTGCCCAGCCGATCATCGGCGGAAAGGCACCCGCGGCGCCGCCAACGACGATGTTTTGCGGGGTCCGGCGTTTGAGCCAAATCGTGTAGACGAAGACATAAAAGGCGATCGTCAGGGCGAGGAGCTCGGCGGCGACGAGATTGACCGCCAGCCCCATCAACAGCACTGCCCCGATACCGAGCACGACGCCAAATCCGAGCGCCTCGCCGGGCATCATCCGGCCGGCCGGCAGCGGCCGGTTGGCAGTTCGGCCCATGACCGAGTCGATATCCCGGTCGTACCACATGTTGATGGCGCCGGCAGAGCCTGCGCCGACGGCGATGCACAGCACCGCCACTGCGGCGAGGAGCGGATGGAGGTGGCCCGGGGCCACCACCATCCCGACCAGCCCGGTAAAGACGACGAGCGACATCACTCTGGGTTTGAGGATTTCGAGATAATCCGCAACCCCGGCCGGCGCCGCAGCGAGCCGCAGCGAAAGGGGCCGCGGGATTTCGGACAAGTCGATCACCAGCGCGGCTTCCGGCTAGACGACGACCGGCAGCTCTTCATAGCTGTGGAAGGGCGGGGGCGAAGACACCTTCCATTCGAGTGTGGTCGCGCCCTCGCCCCAGTAATTGGCGCCGACCCGTCTTCCGGCGGTCAGCGTGTGCAGCACGATAAAGACAAAGAACAATGTCGAAGCAAAAGAGATATAGGACCCGATCGAAGCGATGAAGTTCCACGGGGCGAACGCGTCCGGGTAGTCGGCGATCCGCCGCGGCATCCCGGCCAACCCAAGAAAATGCATCGGGAAGAAGGTCAGGTTGACGCCGATAAAGGTAGACCAGAAGTGGATCCGCCCCCAGGTCTCGTTGTATTGCCGGCCCGACATCTTGCCGATCCAATAATAGAAACCGGCGAAGATCGAGAACACCGCGCCGAGCGACAACACATAGTGGAAGTGTGCGACGACATAATAGGTGTTGTGCAGCGCGAAATCGACGCCGGCATTGGCCAAAACGACGCCCGTCACGCCGCCGATTGTAAACAGAAAGATGAACCCCATCGCCCACAGCATCGGCGTCTTGAACTCGATGGAGCCGCCCCACATCGTCGCGATCCACGAGAAGATCTTCACGCCGGTCGGCACGGCGATGACCATCGTCGCCGCGGTGAAATAGGCGCGGGTGGCGACCCCGATCCCGGTCGTGAACATGTGGTGGGCCGACACGACGAAGCCGATCACCCCGATCGCGACCATCGCATAGGCCATCCCGAGATAGCCGAACACCGGCTTCTTCGAGAAGGT
>JAFASL010000449.1 GCA_019244535.1 Alphaproteobacteria bacterium | reverse complement strand
CCCTCACAATCCGGCAAAATACGCACTCGTTCATCCGCTCTTCCCTCGTGCGCGGATACCAGTCTCTGCGTCGGCAGATAAAGGAACATTATCTTGTTCCGCCCCGAACGTCCGTTTTCCCGGCGCGTCGGGCCAGTCTTAATAGCTGTCGTGTCCCCGTTTTCCGGCGTGGTGCGACCCAAGACGGACCTACGCCGTCAGCGGCGCCGGTATGGCTTGGGTCGCGCGGCGGCGGCGCCACTGGATCGCGATCAGTGCGGCGAGGCTGAGCAGCGCCGTGAATATCAGGTAATAACTCGGCGACAACGGATCGCCGGTCTGCGCGATGAGCCAGGTCGCGACTAGCGGCGCCAGACCGCCAAAGATTGATACCGACACGCTGTAACCCAGGGCCACGCCGATCGCTCGCGTATCGACGGGAAACTGCTCGGACATCAGTGACGGCAGCACTCCGCTGTACCCGGCTTTGAGCAGTTGCAGCCAAGCGACGGCAATAATGCACGCGACCAGCGACGGCCAAGCCGTCATCAGCCCGAAGGCAAAGTAAGGGGTCAGCACAAACAGCCCGCACGTGACCAGCATGATCAGCGGACGCGGAATCTTGTCAGACCAGTGGCCCGCGAGCGGGCAGCCGATCGCCAGGACGAGGCCCCCGATCAGGGTCGCCGTGAACCCGGTCGACGCCGGCAGGTGCAGCGTCGTCTGGCCGTAGGTCGGAATGTAGGCGAGGATGTAGAACGAGGCGTTCGAGATGATCGAAATGCCGAGCGCCAGCAGCAGCTCCAGCGGATACCGGCGCAGCAAATCGCGGATCGGGACCGTGGGGGGCAGCTCGGCTTTGGCAAATTCCGGCGTTTCGACGACTTTTGCACGAACATAAAGGCCGGCCGGGCCGACCAGCATGCCGAAGATGTAGGGAATCCGCCAACCCCAATCGACCAGGTGCTGGTGCGTCAGCAATGTCGTCAACGTGACGCCGAACAGCGAGGCGAGGACCGTGATCATGCCGCCGGTGGCAAATTGCCAGCTCGCGGCAAACCCGCGCCGCCCGCCGCCATGCTCGGCCAGGAAGCTGACCGCGCTGCCGAATTCGCCGCCGACCGAGAACCCCTGCAACAGCCGCGAGAGCGTGATGATGATCGGCGCGGCGATGCCGATCGTCGCATAGCCGGGCGTCACCGCCATCAGTGTCGTGCCGATCATCATCAATGCGATCGACAGCAAGAGGCCGGCCTTGCGGCCGGCGCGGTCGGTAAACCCGCCGACGACGATCGCGCCCAGCGGCCGCACGAGATAAGCGAGGCCGAACGCGCCGAACGTGATCAACAGCGAGACGGTCGGATTGCCGGCGGGGAAGAACACTTCCGCTATCGTCACGGCAAAAAAGCCGTAAATGACAAAATCGAACCATTCCAATACATTGCCAATCGTCGCGGCGACGATCATGCGGCGCATCGAGGGCGGGTTGAAAACTGTCGCGGCGTGCACTGTCTCGGCGGTCATGCCGGGCCTCCCGGATGTGGTCGAGCGCTACCTGTTCAGTGGATCGACCCGATCCGAGGCTCGGGCCGATATTCCCGCGTTACGGGTGTCTGGCCGGCAGCTTCGCCGATTTGCGCAGCGCTGCAAAGACAAATCACGCGGATCGGCGGTGCCGATTTTCACGACCTGTCGCTCGGGTTTGACGCTCTCCTCGGAGGTTGCACGTTGTTCCGCCCATTCAGCTTGCTGCTTCAGAAATCCCACGGAGAGACGAGGTCGAGAGCTGTCGTCTCGAAATCCGGTAAATTCCGAGTCGCCAAACGCCCGCCGTTGATGCGCACAATGGCCGCGATCATCCCGTCGGGCGCGGTCATGGGCCGGCCGCCTCGGAGCGCTGCGCTCATGATGTCACCGTACGCCAGCGCGGCGGCTTCCGTGAACGGAAAGATCCGGTCGGCAAAACGGTGCCGCCAGGAGGCCAGGCCCTGCTCCAGGCGCGTGGCCCTTTGGTCGGGGCGAATTTTGCCGATACCGAAGGCGATCTCGGCGATTGTCACGGTCGGCAAGGCCAGCTCTGCGTCGTTGCGCACGAGCCAAGCGATCACTGCGGGGTTTGGCGTCTTGCGCAGCGTTTCCGAGACGACGTTGGTGTCGAGAAAGATCAAAGCTCCGGTCCCGGATTG
>JAFASL010000370.1 GCA_019244535.1 Alphaproteobacteria bacterium | reverse complement strand
CCCCGGCGGCGGCAAGGCCGGCTACCACCAACGACACCGAAGCTCGCAAATCCGTCGCCATAACCGGTGCGCCCATCAGCTGAGGCACGCCCCGCACCAGAGCGGATGCGCCATGGACATTGATGTTGGCCCCCATGCGCGCCAGCTCCGGGACGTGCATAAACCGGTTCTCGAATATCGTCTCGGTGATCATCGAGGCGCCATTGGCAACCGTCATCAGCGCCATGATCTGCGCCTGCAGATCGGTCGGAAATCCCGGATAGGGCTCGGTCATCACGTCGACGCCTTCGAGCCGTTCGGCGCGCCGCCGCACCGTCAGCCCGTCGCTGGTTCCCGTGATTTCGACACCCGCTCCTTCCAGGATGCGCGCGACTGCCGCAACGAGATCGAGGCGGGTTCCGGTCAACTTGACCTCCCCGTTCGTCGCCGCGGCGGCCATGATGTATGTCCCGGTTTCTATCCGGTCCGGAATGATCGAATGCGTCGTCCCCTGCAGGCTCGAAACACCGAGGACCCTAAGGCGGTCCGTGCCGATCCCGTCGATGCGCGCACCCATCGCCACCAGGCACTCGGCCAGATCGGTGATTTCGGGCTCGCGCGCCGCGTTGATCAGCAGCGTCTCGCCTTCGGCCAGGCTGGCCGCCATTAGCAGGTTCTCGGTAGCGCCCACCGAGACCGCCGGAAACGCGATCTCAGCTCCCCGCAAGCCTTTGGGCGCGCGCGCATCGATGTAGCCTTCGCGCAATTCCACCTCGGCGCCGAGCCGCTGCAACCCCCTGATGTGCAGGTCGACCGGCCGGGTGCCGATCGCGCACCCTCCCGGCAGCGAGACGCGCGCGCGGCCACAGCGCGCAACCAGCGGCCCGAGCACGAGCACCGATGCGCGCATCTTTCGGACCAGGTCGTACGGCGCCGTGCTTGATGTGATATGCCCGGCCGACAATTCGACGACATGCCCCGAATCGCTCCCTTCCCCACCTCGTGTGACCGCTACGCCGTGCTGCACCAGCAGGTTCGCCATCGTCGCAATGTCGGCGAGAACGGGAACATTTCTCAAAACCAATGTTTCGGGCGTCAACAGTGATGCCGCCATCAGCGGCAGCGCGGCATTTTTCGCGCCGCCGATGGGGATTACGCCTTCGAGCGGCACGCCGCCGTTGATACAGATCTTATCCATTGCCTCGATGCCCGCGCCGCACCCAGCCCGGGGCGGCACCCTATTCAATCGGCGGTCAAGACGCCGTCGGGCGTGCTTTTACTGGACAGCGAAGCGCCGCTCAAGCAGAGGCGTCGCCGTCTCCTCCCACATTTTTCTTGGGGCGCGCCGTGCCGACCTGCCGCTGAGCCCGCGCCTGCTCCTTGCGGCGCCGCAGGTTCTCGCGCAAAGCCGTTGCCAAACGCTGCTCACGGGCTGCGCGTTCGGCCGCCTTATTGGGGCCCGGATTTGCAGGCTCCGCCATCCGGTTATGCAACGGAAGGGCGCGTGCCCTGTCAAGCGGTCCGCTATTCCTCGATCCGGATCTTCGCATGTGTCGCGAGAATCACCGCCACCGCCTGCTTCGCCGCATATTCGGCAGATTGATCCGGATGCTCGCGCCGCCACGCCGCCACTCCGGCTCGGTAGCATTCCACCGAAGGGCGTCCGGAGCGGCGCGCGCTTTCGAACGCCTGTAAGACGGACTTGGCGGCGACATTCGTGGTCGGGTCGATTTTCGATACGCGCCAAACCATTGGCCGCTCATTTTGCTTAGCGGGGTCATTCTGCAAACATCGCGTCGCATGACGGGTTCCGGCTCGCGCCGGCGCATGCGAAGCCTGATCGGAGGGTCAAGCGAAGGAGGTCGCCACCAGTCCTTCCTGCTCCAGCGTATTCGCATGATCCGACACGGTCGTGCGGTGCAGTACCCGCCGTTGCGTGTCGTCATAGGGGCGGCCGCGATGCATCGTGCAGCGATTGTCCCACATGACGAGGTCGCCGACAGACCAGCGGTGCCGGTAGACGAATTGCG
Organism: Alphaproteobacteria bacterium; assembly: GCA_019244535.1. Taxonomy (GTDB): domain Bacteria; phylum Pseudomonadota; class Alphaproteobacteria; order ATCC43930; family CGMCC-115725; genus AP-15. The sequence continues at coordinate 1,283 of JAFASL010000370.1, read as the reverse complement.
GCTGCGTCGCGAAGGCGATCAATTCTTCGATCAGCGCCCTCCCCTTCTCGACCGGCCAGCCGACGATATGCGAAGCGTGTGACGCCAGGTAGAGGCTGGTGCGGCCAGAGGCCGGATGATGTCGCACCAAGGCCTGCGGCACTGGCGGCAATTGCCGATATATCTCGTCGTTGAAATCGGCGAAGCCGATCTGGCTGCGCGAGCGAAAGATGCTGTGCTCGACGACGAGCCCGTCGAGGTCGCGTTTCCTTAGCTCCGGCAACGCGTCCCAAGCCGCGCGCAAATCAGCGAACTCGGTCTCGCCGCCGGATGAAGGGAGCTCGCGCGCGGAAAGCAGCGAGCATTTCGCGGGAACCCGCTTGAACGAGCTGTCGGTATGCCAGAGCTGGTTGCCGAGGTTGAACACGTTACGGGTGTCATCGCGCGCGAGCACCCGGCCCTCCGCGTCGAGGTTGGAGATGTCGGCGACATCGGGGCGCAGCCGCATCTTGGCGCCGGCATAGTTCGGATTGACTTCGAGCTGACCAAACAGCCCGCTGAAGGTCAGCTGCTGCTCGTCGCTGACCGGCTGGCCGGGAAAGACGAGGATCCCGTAACGATTGAACGCAGCCTCGATCTCGGCAAAGACATCCGGGGCCACCGGGCGGGTCAGGTCGACGCCGCGCAGTTCGGCACCGAGCGTCGGGTGGAGCGGGGTCAGTTTGATCGCCATTTCGCTCCCCGTGTTGGCACCATGCCCATAATATGAGCCGTGATCTCGAAACCATCAATTCGGTCGCGATGTCCGACGAGCAGATCAGAGCAGTTGTGAATTGGCTGGTCGACGGCGCCCGATCGGCGCCGCAGCCGCATCAATTGCTGACGCAATTGTCCGAGCGCCTTGTCGCCTGCGGCATTCCGCTGTGGCGGGTCGCCGTCTTCGTGCGAACCCTGCACCCCAATGTCATGGGACGGCGATTTGTGTGGCGGCCGGGTGCCGAGGTCGAGGCTAGAGAGGCATCGTACGAATTGCTTGAAAGCAGCGATTTTCTGGACAGTACGATCGCCCGGGTCTACCTCACCGAAAAGCCGATCCGGCGCCGGTTGGCAGACCCGGATTGCCCCTTCGATTTTCCTATACTCGCGGAACTCCGCGTCGAAGGGGTGACCGATTATCTCGCCTCGCCACTCTTCTTCACCGATGGAACCATACATGTAGTGACGTGCACGACGCGGCAGCCCGGCGGTTTCACCAATGCACAGATCGCCGGCATTGAGGCGATCATTACGCCGTTAGCACGGGT
>JAFASL010000200.1 GCA_019244535.1 Alphaproteobacteria bacterium | reverse complement strand
GCTGCGGCCGGAGGAGATCCTCGGCCGCTTCCCGCATCAGCTCTCCGGCGGCCAGCGCCAGCGCGTCATGGTAGCGCGCGCACTGCTACTCAAGCCGAAGCTGATCGTTGCCGATGAGCCGGTATCTATGGTGGATGCCTCGCTGCGGGCGACGATCCTCAGCTCCCTGCGCCAACTCACCGATGAGCACGGGATCTCGATCCTCTACATCACGCACGATCTCGCGACTGCCTACCAGGTCAGCGACTCGATTATCGTGCTCTACCGCGCACACGTTGCCGAGGCCGGCCGTGCGGAGCTGATTGTGAAGTCTCCGCAGCACCCGTACACGCAACTCCTGATCTCGGCGATTCCGCGGGCGGGCGCGGTGCGCGACTGGCTCGCAAACGAGGAAGCAAAGCCGACCTCCGCCGCTGTCACGAACGCGGACGGCTGCTGCTTTGCCGATCGGTGCCCCTCGGTTAGCGCGGCTTGCTTCGAGGCTCGCCCCCCGCTTCGCCGCACCGGCTACCGCCGCGCCGTTGCCTGCGTGCAATACAAGCACGATCCTGTCCTTGCGGCCCGCGATCTTGACGACGTGCTGTCAAGCTGTTCGCAGATAGCAAGGAGGTCTGATGATTCCTAAGGGCCTGCTGCAAGTCGCGCCGCTGCGCGCTGCGCTTCTCAGCCGTGAGATTTCTGCGGCCGCGGTCATCGAGAACGTGCTGAGACGTGTAAGCGAATGGGACGATCCTGCATTATGGATCACCCGGCCCAGTGACGATGCGCTGAGACAGCGCGCGTCCGAGCTGGACATCGCGGCCAGTGTCGATCCCGATCTGATCCAGCGACTGCCGCTCTTTGGCATCCCATTCGCAGTCAAAGACAATATCGATGTTGCCGGGATCCCGACGACTGCTGCGTGTCCGGCTTTCGCCTATACGCCATCGGAATCGGCTGCGGTGGTGGAAGACCTGCTTTCTGCCGGCGCGGTTCTGATTGGCAAGACCAACCTCGATCAGTTTGCGACGGGCCTGGTTGGCACCCGCTCGCCTTACGGTACCCCGCGCAACCCGTTCGACGCGCGTTACATTCCGGGCGGCTCCAGCTCCGGCTCGGCGGTGGCTGTGGCCGCCGGGCTCGTCAGCTTTGCGCTCGGCACCGACACAGCCGGGTCGGGGCGCGTTCCGGCGGCCTTCAATAACATCGTCGGGCTAAAGCCCACACGGGGATTGGTCAGCACCCGCGGTGTTGTTCCAGCCTGCAGATCTATTGACTGCGTTTCGATCTTCGCGCTCACGGCGGGCGATGCCGCGGCGGTGCTCGACGTTGCAGCGCGCTTCGATCCCGACGATCCGCTGGCACGCGAGGCTCAATCCGGGCAATTGTCGAGCATAGCCGCTACGTTTCACTTTCAGGTGCCCTCGGCGGACGATCTGGAATTCTTCGGCGATCACGAGGCTGGGGCGCTCTTTGCCGGTGCGATTGCCAGACTTGAGCAGATCGGCGGCACACCAAAAGAAATACCCTTTTGGCCGTTTTTCGAGGCGGGGCGGCTCCTTTATGACGGGCCTTGGCTGGCTGAGCGGCTGCATGCCGCGCAGTCGCTGCTGGACCAAGATCCGAACTCAATCCTCCCGGTGACCCGTCGAATTCTCGACGCGGGCCGGCGATACACCGCGCTTGAGGCTTATCGCGCCCAATACGAATTGGCGCGACTGAAGCGCCAGGCAGATCTCGTATTCGCATCGATCGATCTGCTGCTGTTGCCGACTACCGGCACAATCTACCAGAAGGCTGAGATCGAAGCCGAGCCGCTGCAGCTCAATACCAATCTGGGTCTTTACACGACCTTCGTTAACCTGTTGGATCTTACAGCCATAGCGGTTCCAGCCGGGTTCCGCAGCACTGGCCTGCCGTTTGGGGTCTCGTTGATCGGTCCCGCTTTTGCCGAACGCAAGTTGCTGCAGCTGACTGACCGCTTTGAGAGGAGCAGCGGCTGACCTCTCGGTACCTCTGCTCGCCCGGCGGCGAATTAAATAACTGTAATGCGCGCGCCGCCGGGTATGCGCCACCACGCTGCTGCGTAAGCTTTGGATGAGGGGCACGAGCCCCGTTGTAAGCAGAGGTTTCAAAATGATCAGGGTGCCTACATCGTTCCTGGCCGCCGCACTTTTCACTGGTGTTGCCGCAATTGGCCTGACCCCGGCTTGGGCGCAGACCACGCCGCAATCGCCGAACACCGCTGCGGCGCCCAGCGATGCCCGCCATCGCGCGATGGAGCACATGATGCCGGGCAAATTTGTCGATGGGCGCATCGCGTTCCTGAAGACCGAGCTCAAAATAACGCCGGCGCAGGAGGCGCAGTGGCAGCAGGTCGAGGCAGCAATGCGGGAAAACGCCAAGCAGCTCGACCAGACCATTACCACCGCCCACCAGAACCGCGGCAATATGGATGCGGTCCAGCGCCTCGAGCTGAGGGAGCAGTTCGCGAAGGTGCGCGCCGACAATGACGCCCGTCTTCTTGCCGCGTTCAAGCCGCTCTACACCAGCCTGTCGCCGGAGCAGCAGCAAATGGCGAACCAGCTGGTCGGGGCGCGCCACCACTGGTACCATCGGGCCTAACTCCGCTCACCGTGGGCTGGAAAGCCGCCGGAATCACCGGCGGCTTTTCCGATGCGATGCAGAGCGAACGCGCTTGCCGCCAAGAGGCGGCTGCATAGAGTTCCTTATTGCCCCTCAAGCACGTAGTTCGCGCAGATGGCATCCACAGTAGCGGCCTGCAGCGAAGCCAAGTCGTCTGGCGTGCGGGTCGAGATCAGGTCGCCGACGACAAGCGGGCGTCCAGTCCGAGCAAATAGCGGATCAGGGTAGCGATATCGGTATCAACCGAGGACTGCGGATCAACCTCGATAGTGTAAGCCAGCTCACACTCCGCTCTCGAGCGCCGAATTACAATTCGGCACCTCAACTCAACGAGGAGCGGGACGCCATGCGGAAACCAACGCCACTCACGACATATTCGGTTGGGAGGAAGTCAGGCAGGAAGCCGAGATTTCCCGTATTAGACACACCCTTAAATACCGACACCACTCATGCAGTCCGCCCGTTTATCTCACCTCCGACACGCGAGCAGTTGATGGCCGGATCTGCGAGCGTGCGCCGGGTTTATAAAATCGAGGCTTAGCGCCTTCCCCGCCCGAATGCTCCGGCCCTGAACGAATCCTTGGAAGGTTCCTCCGGGCCTGCAGCCCGAGGACCGCTTCGGCGAGAGCCCGGGTGATCGGGTGTCAGGCGTCGCCGCCTCGAAGCACGCGGCGAACCCTCTTCTTGCGAGCGGCAGGGCATCGACCCCTGCCAATTTGCTGAACTTGACGCACACACAACTGAGCAACGCCGGTAGGCCGCATTGCTCATCGAGACAGATGAGAGCCCAGCCCGGTTCCGAGATTCGCCAACATGGGGCCGTGCGGGCGACGCCGCATTGCCAAATCTCGGATAACCGACACTCTGGTGAATATCGACCAGCACCGCCCACCCGAGGGCGCCACTTGGCATTATCCCCGACTGCGACGGGACATCGTCGCTTCGCTTTGCTGTTAAAGACCGGGGGGTGCCTCCGCCGCGCTCGAAAGAGATCGCTCGCGGCCGGAGCCCCTGCAATGGAGATTTTTACCGGCTCCGTTGTATCGGTCGACAAGCCCGAGCGCATTGCCGTGTACCGGAGCGCAGATCATGAAGGTGGCGCTAGGGCTGCGGCAGCGGCATCGACTTCAACGATAAATGTCGCGTTACCGCTAAACCTAGAAGCGATGCCGAGCGCATGAACTCGCACTGAGTAATACCCGGCGATAACTGGTCCGGCC
>JAFASL010000189.1 GCA_019244535.1 Alphaproteobacteria bacterium | reverse complement strand
CCGCCCAACTCTCGGGCAGCGCGCTTTGCGGGATGCCGAAAAGCCCCGCAAAGAGCCGCATCTCCGCGTAGTACCGTTCGCGGTCCTCGGCCGCCAGCGGCGGGCAAACGAGCTCATAGGAGAGGAGGGCGGTCTCGGTCAGCGTCGCGTGCACCCAGCGCATTGCCGCGACATCATTGGCGTGGTAAGGCGAGCCGGCGGCGAACTCTCCTACGCATTCCATGAGCCCGCCGACGATCGCGGCGTGGCGGCGGTGCAGACGCCGCGCGGCCGCGAGCGCCTGGTCGGTCGTGCCGAACACCATTGTAAAGACGATGTCGAACGTCCGGTGAAACCTGCCGACCGCGTCCGTCAGCGACCGCGAGTGCTGGCTGATCGCAGTGGCGACCCAGGGATGAGCCAGCTGGAGCAGCAATGCCCGGCCGGCCCCAAGGAAAACCGCAGCCTCCCGGTCGATGCGCCAGATGACTGTGTCCGGCCCGAAGACGCCGGCCACCGCACCGGTTGCCGCTGATCGAACAATCCTCAGCTCGTGTTCGAAATCGGCTTCAGTAACAAGAGCGGGCGGTCCCGGTGTCATGCGGCAAAGGCGACGGCATCAACCCCGCTCGAAATCCTCGACCGACAAATCGAGGGCGGCTGCGCCTTCTTCGAGGTAGTCGGCGAGAAGCGGCGTGCCGACCAGATAGTCGGTCAAACCCGCAGGCATCGTCTGCCCCGCCTGACGCAGCGCCTCGGGCCAGTTATCGGCGTCATAGTCGCCCCGGCCGAGCCACGTCAATGCGAGCAGCTCCTGGCGCTCGGGCATGCCGAGCCCGTCTATGGCATCCCGCAGCTCCTGCTCGGTCGGATTGTCCGGTGTGTCGAGCAGAATCTGCCGCTCGTCATCGTCGGGCGGGTCCGAGCCGGTCGTCGCATCCGGCTCGACCGGCACCTCGGCATCGAATTCTCGCGCCTTGGCTATGATGAAGCCGAGTCTTTCGAGCGGAATGGCCAGCATCGTTGCTCTCTCTGATCATCGACCGGTGGATAGTAAACATCGGCAATGTCGGAACGGCGCCGTCAATGCATCATCAGCACCGGCACCGGGGCGCCGCGCAGGACGTGCCGCGTGAAGCCGCCAAAAATCCACTGACGCAGCCGGCTGTGTCCGTAGGCGCCCATGACGACGAGAGCGCCTGCTTCAGCTGCTGCGGCGAGCAGGGTTTCGGCGGCGCCCAGCCGATCCGGCCGCAGGTGACGCGTCGATGCGTTGAGGCCATGCCAGGAGAAACTGGTCTTGAGGCGGTCGCCTTCCTCGTCCGAGAGGCCCTGTTCCTCGGTCACGGTCACAATCAGTATCTGCTTCGCCTTTGCAAGGAGCGGCATCGCCGCGGTGACTGCGCGGGCTGCTTCCGGCGCCGCTTTCCACGCGATGACGATGGTTTCGGGGAGCGAAACCAGCGGCGTGGCGGGCAGCATCAGCACGGGTCTACCGCTACCGACCAGTGCCGCTTCTGTCGTGTCGATCGAAACGCCCTGATCGTCAGAGGGGCACCCAACGGCGATGAGATCCGCCGCCCGGCCGTACTCGCGAACCCAATAGGCCTCGTCGCCGACCTCTCGACGCCATTGTGCGGTCGGGCCTTGCCCGCTCGCCGGAGTTTCCGCGACCGGCAGCCCTTCGCGCTCGCAAAAACGCTGGAACAGCTGCTTGGCGTTGTCTTCCCGACGCGTGACTTCCTCGTCAATTCGCTCGACCAGACCGCCGGTCATCGCGGCGCCGCTCCCATCGGTCGCCATGCTCGCCACCATCGCCGCCGCGTCGGGGCGCACATGAAGAATCTCGAGATGCGCACCCAATGCGCGGGCCACGATCAGCGCCGACGCGAAAGTGCGGTCGTCCGCCTGGCTCCCGCTCGACGGTACAAGAATTGTCTTGATCATCGGACCTCCATTGCCCGGCGAGGATCATCGTCTTCGGCGCCAAGGCGCCGCCGGCGATCGGCCTCGTAATCGGCGTAATTGCCTTCGAACCAGACCACCTGACCGTTGCCCTCGAAAGCGAGGACGTGGGTCGCGACGCGATCGATGAACCAGCGGTCGTGCGTGATGATTACGGCGCAGCCGGGATATTCGAGCAATGCCTCTTCGAGAGCACGCAACGTATCGATGTCGAGGTCATTGGTCGGCTCGTCGAGCAATATCACGTTCGCGCCGGTCTTCAGCATCTTGGCGATATGGACACGGTTCCGCTCGCCGCCCGAGAGCTGCCCGACCTTCTTCTGCTGGTCCGGTCCGCGGAAATTGAACAATGCGCAATAGGCGCGACTCGCCATCTTGCGGCGGCCGAGATCAATCTCGTCCTGGCCGTCCGAGATCTCCTGCCACACCGTGTTTGCCGCAACCAGCGTATCGCGAGACTGGTCGACATAGCCGAGCTTGACCGTTTCGCCGACCCGAAATGTCCCTTCATCCGCGACCTCCTGGCCGGTGATCATGCGGAAGAGGGTCGTCTTGCCGGCCCCGTTCGGGCCGATGACCCCAACAATGCCGCCCGGCGGCAAGCCGAAATCGAGGGCGTCGATGAGGCGCCGGCCCCCGAAGGATTTTGATACTTGATGTGCCTCGATCACCAGATCGCCGAGCCGCGGCCCGGGCGGCAAGACGATCTGCGCCGTCTCGGGCGCCTTTTCGCGGCTTTGCGCGACGAGCGCCTCATAGGCGGAAAGCCGTGCCTTACTCTTTGCTTGCCGCGCCCGCGGGCTCTGCCTTATCCATTCGAGCTCGCGCTCGAGAGTCCGCCGGAGGGCTGCTTCCTGCCTTCCTTCCTGATCGAGCCGCCGCTGTTTCTGGTCGAGCCACCCCGAGTAATTGCCTTCATAAGGAATGCCGCGGCCGCGGTCGAGTTCGAGAATCCAGCCGGCGACCTCGTCGAGAAAATAGCGGTCGTGCGTCACGGTCACGACGGTGCCGGGGTAGTCTTCGAGAAAGCGTTGCAGCCATCCTACCGACTCGGCATCGAGATGATTGGTCGGCTCATCGAGCAGCAGCAGGTCGGGGCGTTGCATCAAGAGCCGGCACAGCGCCACGCGACGCCGCTCGCCGCCCGACAGAGTGGCGACCGGCGCATCGCGCGGCGGGCAGCGCAATGCATGCATCGCCATCTCGACGGTGCGGTCGAGATCCCACGCGTTCGCCTGCTCGATCTGTTCCTGCAATTCGCCCTGCTCGGCGATCAGCGCCTCCATCTCGGCGTCCGACAGGTTCTCGCCAAAACGGGCGCTGACCGCCTCGAAGCGGTCGAGCAGCGCCTTGGTCTCGGCGAGCCCCTCCATGACGACGCCGAAGGCGTCCTTTGTCGCATCGAGCATCGGCTCCTGCGGCAGGTAGCCGACCCGCGCTCCCTCCGCCGCCCACGCCTCGCCGCCAAACTCCCGCTCCTCGCCGGCCATGATGCGCAAGAGGGTCGATTTGCCGGCGCCGTTCGGCCCGAGCACGCCGATCTTGGCGCTGGGCAGAAACGACAGCCAGATGTCCTTCAGCACCTCGCGCCCGCCGGGATACGTCTTGCTCAACCCCTTCATGACGTAGATGTACTGATAAGCCGCCATCATAGGTCCATCCGGTCAACTGCGTTAATATTGGCCGCGGGGCTCAAGGCCGAAGGCGTGCTGGCCGTACATCGTGCCGACCGCGTCCCAATTGAGGCTGACATGGCGCGCGACGGCGTTGACGTCGCGCCAGGCGCGCTGCACCGGATTGCTGAGCATCAGGCCATAGCCGCCGGTCGAGGCGTTGAGCGCCTCCACGGCCTGAAGGGCGAGCTTGGTCGCGTAAGCCTGATTGCGGCGGCAGCGGATGCGGTCCGCGACGGTGATCTCCTCGCCGGCGCGCAATTTCTCCATCGCGTTCCGCAAATCCGTAACGAGGATCATCTCCGCCGCCTCGATCGCGGCAGAGGCTTCCGCGACGCGCAATTGCACCGTGGCGAATTCGGCCATTGCGAGCCCACCGCCGGCCAGAGCGCCGCGGGTCTCGCGCCCGGTCGTCATTGCGAGGTAGGCCTCGAGCGCCCCTTTTGCGGCGCCGACCGCGGTCGAGGCCAGCATCGTCGCGCCCGAGACCAGAAGCGGCAGGCGGTAAAGCGGGTTCTGGTGGTATCGCGCGCCGGGAGTGCGGCCCGAGCGCGTCTCCACAAACGACAACACGCGATGCTTCGGCACAAAGGCGTCGCGCACGACGATGTCCTTGCTGCCGGTGCCCGCCAGGCCGCAGACAAACCAGTTGTCGACTATCTCGACATCCACGATCGGCAGCAGAAAAAACGCGCCCTCATGGGGCGGCTCGGCGCCCGGCGGAGTGATCAGCGCACCCAGCCTGATCCAGCTCGA
>JAFASL010000134.1 GCA_019244535.1 Alphaproteobacteria bacterium | reverse complement strand
GTATCTCAACCACGTCGCCGACAAGTTGGACCTGCGTCGCGACATTCAATTCAACAGTTTGGTCGCTTCAGCGCGCTACCACGAAGAGACGCGCAGCTGGGAAATTGTGCTGGAGAATGGCGATCGCTATTCGGCGCGTTTTCTGATTACCGCCATTGGCATTCTCTCAGCGCCGACGATGCCGAACATTCCCGGCGTCAGCACCTTCAAAGGCCAGTCCTGCCACACCCATAGCTGGCCCAAGGAAGGGGTGGATTTTGCCGGCAAGCGCGTGGGGATCATCGGGACCGGCGCGACCGCGGTACAAACGATCCAGGAGATCGCAAAGACCGTTGGTCATTTGACCGTATTCCAGCGCACCCCGAACTGGTGCGCGCCGCTGCACAACGGAAAGATTTCCAGAGAGGAGATGCGGGACATTCGTGCCCGCTATTCGGAAATCCTGGCGCTCTGCCAAACGACACCGGGCTGCTATATCCACAACCCAGACCCCCGTAAGACGCTCGAGGTGACCCCCGAGGAACGCGAAGCCTTCTGGGAGAAGCTCTACGCCGAGCCGGGTTTCGGCATCTGGCAAGGCAACTTCAGCGACATGCTGACCGACCGTGAGGCCAACGCGCTCGCTTCCGAGTTTGTCGCGCGCAAAATCCGTCAGCGTGTCCACGACCCGGTGGTCGCCGAAAAGCTGATACCCAAAAACCATGGCTTCGGCACGCGCCGGGTGCCGCTCGAAACGGGCTACTACGAGGTCTACAACCAGCCCAATGTCGAACTAGTCGATGTGAACGAAACGCCGATCGAGCGCATCACGCCACGCGGCATTCAAACCAGCGCCCGCGAATACGCTTTCGACATCATCATTTATGCGACCGGGTTTGACGCCATCTCCGGCGCGTTTGACCGGATCGATATCCGCGGCGTTGACGGTTTGCGCCTAAAGGATGTGTGGAAAGACGGGCCGCAGACCTATCTCGGCGTATTGGTGGAAAGCTTTCCGAATATGCTGATGGTGATGGGTCCGCACGCCGGGCTCGGCAATTTTACCCGCACCGCCGAATACAGTGTCGAGTGGGTCACCAGTTTGATCCGCTTCGCTAGGGAGCGCGGTCTGACGCGGATCGAGGCCACGGCCGCCGGGGTCGCCGAATGGACCGACCACGTCCTGGCCCTCGGTCAAGGTCAGCTGATGAACGAGATCGGCTCGTGGATGACTGGCGTCAACCGCAATGTCGAGGGCAAGCAGAGGCCCAAGATCATGCGTTACAGCGGCGGCCATCCGGCCTATCGCGAGCACTGCGACGCGGTCGCGGCAGAAGGATATCGCGAACTGGCGCTGGCTTAGTTGCCACGGTCGCAGCCCATATTGCGGCGAGGCACAACAGAGAAAGGAGCGCTCGATGGATGTCGGAATGATGATGGTATTCGCCAGCTATGGCTGGGACGATTGCTCCGACGCACGCGTGTGGGACGAGGAAATCCGGCTGGCTCGGCTCGCCGCCGATCTGGGGTTCGACTGCTTGTGGTCGGCCGAGCACCACTTCAACGACTATTCGTTCGTGCCGGATAACCTGCAGCTGATGACCTATCTGACGGCACTGTGCCCCAATATCGATCTGGGTACTGCGGCCGTCATCCTGCCCTGGCACGATCCGCTGCGCGTCGCCGAGCAGGCCGCCGTGCTCGACATGCTGAGCAAGGGCCGGTTGCGGCTCGGCCTCGGACGCGGTCTGGCGCGGCGGGAGTTCGCCGCGTTCCGCCTGAGCATGGACGAGTCTCGGGAGCGCTTTGACGAGGCCGCCCCAATGATCGTCAGTGCATTGAAGACCGGGTTTATCGAGGGTGACGGCAAGTTCTACAAGCAGCCGCGCGCTGAGCTCCGGCCGCGGCCCCAATATTCCTTTGATGGGCGCATCTACGCCGTAGCCTCAAGTGAGGACTCGATTGTCTCCGCCGCCAAACTCGGCGCCCACATCGTCATGTTTGCCGACCGGCCTTGGGAAATGCGGCTGCCGAACATCCTGCGCGGCCGCGAGCTCCACCATAAATACCACGGTACCGAGCCGCCGCAAGTGATGCTGACCGAGTTCTGCGTATGCGGCACCAACCTCGCCGAAACCGAAGAGGAAGCGCGCAAATACCAGGGGAAATTCGTCGAGAGCAACTTCTACCACTACGAATTTCTCGGCGAGCACTTCAAGACGGTAAAGGGCTACGACGCCTACCAGCAGAAGGCGGAAATCGCGCGCAAGGGCGGGCTCGAAGGGGCTGTCGCGGGCTTCATGCAGGCGGCGAGCTGGGGAACGCCCGACAAGATCCTGCGGGGGCTTGAAGAGCGACGTAAGATCATCGGCGATTTCGAACTCAACGTCGCCTTCCGCTTTGGCGGCACGCCTTACGAAGTCGCAGAGCGTGGCATGAAGCTCTTTGCCAAGGAAGTGCTTCCAGTGCTCAAGTCACAATCGCCGGTTCGAGAGGCGGCCGAGTGAGGCGTACCGCCGTATCGTCACGATACCTCAAACATTTGCAGGAGATCCGAAATGTCGGCGCGCAACTCCGAACCCGCAACATTTGATGCGATTGTCGTCGGTGCCGGGGTTGGTGGTCTCTACGCGATCCATCGCCTGCGTAAGCTTGGTCTCAAAGTACGTGCCTTCGAGGCAGGCAGCGGCGTTGGTGGCACCTGGTACTGGAACCGCTACCCGGGGTGTCGCTGCGACGTTGAAAGCATGGAGTACTCGTATTCCTTCTCGGACGAGCTGCAACAGGAATGGCATTGGCCCGAGCGGTACGGCACGCAACCCGAGATCCTGCGCTACATCAACCACGTGGCCGATCGCTTCGACCTCAGACGCGACGTCGAGTTCGACACCCGGGTCAAACAGGCTGTCTTCGACAGCAAGAGAAACACGTGGGCTATCACGACTGACAAAGGCACTGCGGCAACGGCGCCCTTCTGCATCATGGCAACGGGCAATCTTTCGACACCCCGGACGCCCAATTACTCCGGTTTGGAGAGCTTTAAGGGCCAGTGGTACCACACTGGGTTATGGCCCCATGAAGGGGTAGATTTTACCGGATTGCGCGTAGGTGTGATTGGAACCGGCTCGTCGGGCGTCCAATCGATCCCCATCATCGCAAAGCAGGCAAGGCATCTTTACGTGTTTCAACGAACAGC
>JAFASL010000087.1 GCA_019244535.1 Alphaproteobacteria bacterium | reverse complement strand
TTGATCTGCAGGTCGTCGGCATTCACCAGGTATTCGGTCGTGACGCCAAAGCGCCCCGATGCGACCTGCTTGATCGCCGAGCGCATCGAATCGCCGTTCGGCAATGGCTTGAAGCGCTGCGCCTCCTCGCCGCCCTCGCCGGTATTGGATTTGCCGCCAATGCGGTTCATCGCGATCGCCAATGTCGTATGCGCTTCGCGGCTGATCGAGCCAAAGCTCATCGCCCCAGTGGCAAAACGCTTGACGATTTCGGCTGCTGGCTCGACCTCGTCGAGCGGCACCGGTTCGGCCGCGGACTTGAACGACATCAATCCGCGGATCGTTAGGTGGTGTTCGCTCTGGTCGTTAATAGTTGCTGCAAAGGCCCGGTAATCGGCGAGTGAGTTTCCGCGCACCGCATGCTGCAGTTTGGCGACCGATTGCGGCGTCCAGGCATGGTCCTCGCCGCGCAAGCGGAAGGCGTAGTCGCCGCCAAGATCGAGCATGTCTTCATAGAGCGGGCTGTCGCCATAGGCGTTTTTGTGCCGGTCGACCGCCTCCTGCGCGATCTCGCGCAGGCCCACGCCTTCGATCGTCGTCGCCGTGCCAGTGAAGTATTTCTCTATAAAATCGCCGGCGAGGCCGACGGCGTCGAAGATTTGCGCGCCGCAATAGGACTGGTAGGTCGAGATCCCCATCTTGGAGATGACTTTGAGGATCCCTTTGCCGACCGCCTTGATGTAGTTTTTCTGCACCTGTTCGGCGCTCAGCGGCAGGTTATTCTCGACACGGATCTGCTCTAAGGTGGTAAAGGCCAGATAAGGGTTGATCGCCTCCGCGCCATAGCCGGCGAGTGCGCAGAAATGATGCACCTCACGCGCCTCGCCGGTCTCGACAACGATGCCGGTCAAGGTGCGCAGGCCTTGGCGGATCAGGTGATGGTGCACCGCCGAGGTCGCAAGCAGAGCCGGGATCGAGACGCGCTCCGCAGAGACCGCACGGTCGGACAGGATCAGAATGTTGTGCCCGGCTGTGACCGCTTCGGTCGCCTCGCGACACAGGCGCTCGAGTGCCGGAGCCATCCCCTCGGCGCCCTCCGCGGCCGGCCACGTCGCGTCGAGCGTATCGGTCCGAAAGGCGCTGACCAGTTTCTCGATCGCGTGAATCTTTCTCAGATCGGCGTCGGTCAGGATCGGCTGTGCGACCTCGAGCCGGTAGTGCGAGCCGGCCTCGTGCCCCAACAGGTTCGGCCGCGGCCCGATCATCGACACCAGCGACATCACCAGTTCTTCGCGGATCGGGTCGATCGGCGGGTTGGTGACCTGCGCGAAGTTCTGCTTGAAGTAGTTGTAGAGAAGCTTGGGCTTGTTCGACAGCGCGGCGATCGGCGTGTCGGTGCCCATCGAGCCGACCGGATCATCGGCGTCGCGCGCCATCGGCTCCAAAAAGAACTGCATATCTTCCTGTGTGTAGCCGAAGGCTTGCTGCAGATTGAGCTGTGCCGTAGGGTCGTTTCGGCGCGCCGACGAAGCATGTCGGGAGGCGGGCTGCGGGCCCTCGTCTGCCAACTCGGGAAGCTCGTGCAATTTGAATTGCGTCGCTTCGAGCCACTCCGCGTAAGGGTGCTCCGACGCCAGTTTGCGTTTGACCTCGTCGTCGTCGACGATGCGGCCCTCTTCGAGGTCGATCAGCAGCATCTTGCCCGGCTGCAATCGCCACTTGCGCGTGATCCTTTCCTCGGGCACCGGCAATACGCCGGCTTCGGATGCCATGATAACGTGGTCGCCGTCGGTGACGATGTAGCGCGCCGGCCGCAGGCCATTGCGATCGAGCGTGGCGCCGATCTGGCGGCCATCGGTGAACGCGATCGCCGCCGGCCCGTCCCACGGCTCCATCAGCGCTGCGTGGTATTCGTAGAACGCGCGGCGCTGCGGGTCCATCAGCAGGTTGCCGGCCCAGGCTTCGGGGATCAGCATCATCATCGCATGCGCGAGCGAATAGCCGCCGCCAATGACGAGCAGCTCC
>JAFASL010000054.1 GCA_019244535.1 Alphaproteobacteria bacterium | reverse complement strand
GGATACGCTGCTCAGGCGGAAAGCACCGCTCGGCTGGCACGGGACATCTACTGAGGCTCTTTTGCTCCTACGATTCTGGCCGCCGACCGCGCGATCGCAATCCGGGAAGGGGGGCGAGGGCTACAGAAATGGCTGATGTTGCCGAGCACGGCGAGGCCGAAAGGCGACTTTGCAAAGATGATCGGCCCACGCATCGGCGCATATCCTGCCGGCCGCGCCGGATGAAGAGCAACGGCAGCCAGCTTAGGCAGCCACCGGGCGGCGCCGAGCTTAGCTGGTGACCAGGCGATCGGGTTGAGGTCGAGAAGGCCCGGGTCCGAGAAATCGCTCCCGTGGCACAGCCGCGAACGCGTCGATGACCGCCCGCGACCCCAGCTTGGCGGTGGACCGCAGCTCCTCGGCATAGCATCGCCGGGCCGCCGCGATCGGATCAGCCATTTTGTTCTTCTTCGGTGTAATCAGTTTCCCGGCGTCACGTCGCCTTTGTCGTTGTGCCCTCGTGATAACAAATCTGGCTCGTAGTACCTGGCATCGAGGCAACGATCATGCCAGGATGGGATTGGTGAATCTGATACGCTGGTGCGTTTGGCGGCGACATTCTGGGGTCGCACTAAGGGCGGTGGCATGCTCGTAGAAATCGGCCATTTCGCGCTCGTTCTCGCCCTGCTCGTGGCGCTTGTTCAAGGCACCGTGCCGCTGGTCGGCGCTTCCGTGCGCAGCCGGCCATTGATGGATCTGGCGCGGTCGGCGGCTTTGCTGCAATTCGGGCTCGTCGCGCTCGCCTTTGCGATCTTCATGCACGCCCACATCGTGTCGGATTTCTCGGTGCGCAACGTCTTCGAGAATTCGAACACGGCCAAGCCGATGCTCTACAAGGTGACCGGCGTGTGGGGGAGCCACGAGGGCTCGATGATGCTCTGGGTCCTTATGCTGACGCTGTTCGGCGGGCTCGTCGCGGCCTTGGGGCGGTCGCTGCCGGTGACATTGCGGGCACGGACCCTGGCGATCCAGGGCCTCCTCGGCTTTGGCACGCTCGCCTTCATCATCGGCACGTCGAATCCGTTCGACCGGCTGATTCCGGCGCCGGTCGACGGGCGTGACTTGAACCCGCTGCTGCAGGACCCGGGGCTCGCCTTTCACCCGCCGTTTCTCTATTTCGGCTATGTCGGGTTCTCGATCACCTATTCCTTCGCGATCGCCGCGCTGATTGAGGGGCGTATCGGCGCCCGATGGGCGCGCTGGGTGCGGCCTTGGGCGTTGACCGCGTGGTGCGGCTTGACCATCGGCATCGCTATGGGCAGCTGGTGGGCCTATTACGTGCTCGGCTGGGGCGGCTGGTGGTACTGGGACCCGGTCGAGAACGCCTCGTTTATGCCGTGGCTGCTGGGCACCGCGCTGCTGCATTCGGCGGCAGTCGTCGAAAAGCGTGAGAGCCTGCAGCGTTGGACCGTCCTGCTGGCGATCCTGACGTTCGGCATGAGCTTGATCGGGACCTTTCTCGTGCGCTCCGGCGTCCTCACCTCGGTCCATTCCTTCGCCGTCGATCCGACGCGCGGTGTGTTCATTCTGGTGCTGATCACTCTGGTGATCGGAGGCGGGCTCCTGCTTTACGCGTGGCGGGCCGCCAGCCTCGAAACCGGCAACCCGTTTGCGCCGGTGAGCCGCGAAGGCGCTCTCGTCCTCAACAACCTGCTGCTCTGCGCCGGCATGGCGACCGTGTTTCTCGGCACCTTCTACCCGCTGTTCGCAGAGGTCTCGAGCGGGGTGAAATTGTCGGTCGGCCCGCAATTCTTCGATGCGACGTTTGTGCCGATCCTGATGCCTGCGATCATCGCGATGGTGATCGGTCCGGTGCTGGCCTGGCGCCGCGGCAAATTGGCGGCAGCGCTGAGGCGTCTTCTGCCGGCCGCTATAGGCGCGCTCGTCGCCCCGGCCGTTGTCTTTGCTATGGATCGCGCCGCACCGCCCGCAGCATTGGCGGGCATTGCGCTTGCCGTCTGGGCGATGCTCGGCGTATTGACCGATCTCGCGGACCGAAGCGGGGTTGCAAAACTGCCTGTCGCGGCGTCGTGGCGGCGGCTGCGCCATCTCCCGCGCGGGACTTGGGGGTACGCGATCGCCCATTTCGGGGTCGGCGTGCTGATTGCCGGGATCACCGTATCGACGGCATGGCGCAGCGAGCGGATCGAGACATTGCGCCCCGGCGAGACCATCGAGATCGCCGGCCGCACTCTGCGCCTGGTCGGGGTGACCGAAGAGGACGTCGCCAATTACCACGCGCAACGCGCTCAGATCATCGTCGAGCGGCCCGGCAGCGCCCCGATGACCCTCCATCCCGAGCGTCGCTGGTACCCGGTGGCGCGCAGCCAAACCACGAACACAGCGATCACTACAAACGGCTTTGGCGACCTCTATCTCGCGCTCGGCGATCCGGATGGGCAGGGCGGCTGGGTGTTGCGCGCATATTATAACCCGCTGGTGCCGTGGATATGGTTTGGCGCAATCCTTGCCGCGCTCGGCGGGCTGGTCTCACTGAGCGATCGGCGGTTGCGGCTTCGCGTGCCGGCCGCTGCGACCCGGCTCGCCGCCACATCGGCGGGATCGGCCGACAACTGATGATCCCCCGGCTGGTTTTGGCGGTTGTCCTGGCGGCAGCCATCGGCGGATCTGGCGCCTTCGCCGTCGAGCCCTCCGAGCGCCTCGCCGATCCCGCGCTCGAAGCGCGCGCCCGCGCGCTCAGTCAGGAGCTGCGCTGTCTGGTCTGCCAGAACCAGTCGATCGACGAGTCGAACGCCGACCTCGCGCACGATTTGCGGGTTCTGCTGCGGCAGCGCCTTGTGGCCGGCGACACGGACCAGCAGGTGCTCGATTACCTCACTGCGCGCTACGGCCTTTTCGTCCTGCTCGACCCGCCTTTCGCCCCGGCGACATACCTTTTGTGGCTGGCGCCCCCTGCCCTGATACTGGGCGCCGGCGCGTTTCTCGTGCTTCGGGCAAGACGCCGCCGCGCCGACCCCGAACCCCCGGCGTTGACTGAGGAAGAGCGCGCCCGCGCCGCGCTATTGCTTGGCGAGCGCGGATGATCTGGTTCTGGATACTTGCAGGATTGCTCGTTCTTGCAACCCTGATCGCCCTGCTCAAACCTCTGCTGCGGACAAAACCAGGAGACGCGGACGAGGGTGAGCCCGCCGCCGCGACGTTCCGGCGGCAACTCGCCAATCTCGACAGCGAAGTTGCGCAGGGGCGCATCACCGCAGAGGACGCCACGGCGGTGCGCGCCGAAATCACACGGCGGATGCTGGCGGCGGCTGATCAGGAGGTCGAGACTTCGCGGCGGTCGGTGTTGCGCACGGGCGAAGCATCGTGGCGCATCGGAGCCGCGATCGGCATCGCCGCGCTGCTCCCGGCTGCAGCGCTCGTCGTCTACGCGGCGGTCGGCACCCCGGCCGCGGTCGAGGGGGGTGGAAAGGGCGCAGCGGCAGGCGCGCCGCACGACCGGAGCGAGCTTGCTGCCGCGGCCGAACAGCTCGAGGCGCGGCTGCAGAAGGAGCCCGGCCATGTCGAAGGCTGGATCCTGCTCGCCCGCACCTTCACCGCTCTGCAGCGCTTCCCCGAAGCACGCACGGCATACGGCCAGGCGATCGCCTTGGCGCCGAACGAGCCGCAATTGCATGCGGAGTTGGGGGAACTGCTTGTCCTGATGGCGAGCGGCAATGTGACAAAAGAGGCCGAGGCCGAATTTGTCGAGGCCGGAGACGACCCGCGCGCACGATTCTATACCGCAGAAGCCGCACTACAGCGCGGCGACCGCGATGCGGCCAAGGCTGGCCTGCGCGCGCTGCTGGCCGAAGCGCCGGCCGATGCACCTTGGCGCAAAGTCGTGCAAGAACGCCTCGCGGAGATTGCGCCGGATGAGCAGTCGCCCGAACCAAAGCTTTCCGGGCCAACAGCGCAGGACGTCGCGGCAGCGCGGTCGATGTCGCCGGAGGACCGGGAGGCGATGATCCGCAGCATGGTCGACCGCTTGGCCGCCCGTCTCGAGCAGAATCCGAACGACAAGGAAGGCTGGAGCCGCCTTGCTCGTGCCTACGATGTGCTGGGCGAACCGGAGAAGGCTGCGGCGGCGCGCGCCCGGGGCGCGCAAATCCCCAAGACAGAAAAATAAGCGCTGCCGCCGCTCGGCGGTGCCAGCGTGCAACGCCCGGGCGACCCGCGATGCTGTCTTTGGCGTTAACCTTCTAGCGAGCGCAGTATATGCTGTTTTCGCGCGATACCGTGTGAGGGGCTGAAACTTCTACGCTACGAGCCGAAACTGCAACCCAAAGCAAGATGGCCCCTCCAGCGGATTTGACCCTCGTGACCGGAGCGACCGGTTTTGTCGGATCGGCCGTGGCGCGCGCCTTATTGGCGCGGGGGGAACGGGTGCGAGTGCTCGCTCGGCCGAACGGCAATAGGCAAAATCTTGCGGGTCTTCCGGTGGAAATCACCGAAGGAGCGATGGAGGACCCTCGCTCGCTTGCGCGCGCCGTCGCCGGGTGCCGATACGTGTATCACGTTGCCGCCGATTATCGGATTTGGGTACCCGACCCCGCACCGATGTTTCGCGCCAATGTCGATGGGACCCGAGACCTGCTGACCGCGGCGCTCGACGCCGGTGTCGAACGGATCGTCTATACGAGCAGTGTCGCGACCCTCGGGCTGATTTCCGGCGGCTCGGCCGATGAGGCGACGCCAAGCAGCATCAGCGAGATGATCGGACCATACAAGCAGTCGAAATTCGCCGCCGAAGAGCTGGTTAGAGACCTTTTCCACCAACGCGGATTGCCGGTCGTGATCGTTAATCCCTCCACTCCAGTCGGGCCGCACGACGTCAAGCCGACGCCTACCGGCCGACTGATCGTCGAAGCCGCATGCGGCAGAATGCCGGCCTTTGTGGATACCGGTCTCAATATCGTCCATGTCGACGACGTCGCCGAAGGCCATCTCGCCGCGGCCGACAAAGGACAGATCGGCGAGCGATATATCCTCGGCGGCGAGAACATGGCTTTGGCCGAGATACTTGCCGAGGTTGCGAGCACGGTTGGCAGGCGCCCCCCGAGGCTTCGCATGCCGCACAGGATGCTTTTTCCCGTCGCTTTCGGGGCGGAGGTGGCCGCCCGCGTTACCGGCCGCGAACCCTTCGTCACATTGGATGGAGTTCGGATGTCGCGGAAAAAGATGTATTTCAGCTCTGAAAAGGCGTCGCGCGAACTCGCTTACGCACCACGGCCGGCGCGGCAGGCGATTGCCGACGCTGTCGCATGGTTCGCGGCCAATGGATACCTGAAATGATCGCGGTGCAGAGCCAGCAGCCGCCGCCAGACGCCGAGAACATCGAGACTCCCTCGGGCAAGTGGCGCGGCGCCGAAAACTTTCCCGTCGGGTCGTTTTTAATTCGCCGCGACTTGCGGGTGCACGTGCACGCGTTTTATCGGTTTGCCCGCAACGCCGACGACATCGCCGACAATCCCCAATTGTCGCCGGATGCAAAGATCGCACGGCTCGACCGCATGGCGGCAATTCTCGACGGTGCCGCGGGCAATGATTCACCCGCAGCTTCGGCGATGCGCGGGAGCCTGCGGGAAACCGGCACTACCGCCCAGCACTGTCACGACGTACTGCACGCGTTCCGGCTCGATGCAGTGAAGCTGCGCTATCGCGACTGGAGCGATTTGATGAACTATTGCCGCTATTCGGCCTCGCCGGTCGGCCGTCAGCTCCTCGACCTGCACGGTGAGAGTCGGACGACTTGGCCGGCCTCCGACGCTCTTTGCTCGGCGCTGCAGGTACTCAACCACCTGCAGGATTGCGTTGATGACTATCGGCGGCTTGACCGCGTCTACCTGCCGCTTGACGAACTCGCTGCCGAGGGGGCCGGGGTCGAGGCGCTAAGGGGGGATGTGTCGAGCCAGGGGTTGCGGCGCGTCCTCGACCGACTGCTCGACCGCACCGCTGCGCTGGTCGAGCAGGCCAATTCGTTGCCGCCGCTCGTTGTATCCCGCGGATTGCGCTGGGAATCGGCGGTCATCGTGGACCTTGCGGGGCGCTTGCTGCGCCGGTTGCGGCGTGGGGATCCGTTAGCCTCGCGCGTCGCGCTCCACAAAACCGATTTCATGTCTGCTTTTGTGGTGGGTGTCTCGAGAGGTTTTCTTGGATGAGCGACGCGGCGCTTCATGATGCTGCAGGCCAGCTCGATGACGACGCGCTGCGCGAAAAAATCCGGCAACGTGTGGAGGAGGCCGGAACCTCATTCTACTGGGCAATGCGGCTGCTGCCGCGCGAGCGCCGCAACGGCATGTATGCGATTTATGCGTTCTGCCGGGAGGTCGACGACATCGCCGATGGAGACCGGCCGGTCGCGCACAAATTGGCCGCTCTGGCCGGATGGCGTCAGGAGATCGGGGCGCTTTACAGCGGCCAGCCGCGGCACCTCGTCGCGCGCGCATTGTTGGAACCGACCCGCTGCTTTGAGCTTCGCGAAGAAGATTTTCTCGCGATCCTCGCCGGCATGGAGATGGACGCACGGGAAAACATCACAGCCCCCGATTTGACCACCTTGGACCTGTACTGCGCCCGTGTCGCGAGCGCTGTCGGCCATCTTTCAGTTCACGTGTTCGGCGATCGCAGTGAGGCCGCCCATCGGGTGGCCGACTCGCTGGGCCGGGCGTTGCAGCTGACCAACATCTTGCGCGATCTCGCTGAAGATGCGGCGCGAGGGCGGCTTTATCTGCCGCGCGAAATCCTCGACCGGCACGGGATTCGGGGCACCGAGCCGACCACCATCCTGCAGCATCCAGCATTGCCGGCGGCGTGCCGCGACATTGCGGGCCTTGCTGAAGGCCACTTCCGCACGGCGGCGCGGATGATGCAGCAATGTTCGCGTCGCGCGATGCGTCCGGCGGCGGTTATGGCGGCGATCTACCGCGCGACGCTGTTGGCTCTGCAGCGTTCGGAGTGGCGGGATCCTGCGGAGCGTGCCGGTGTATCGAGCCTGCTTAAGCTCTGGCTCGTGTTGCGCTACGGATTGTTATGAACGCTCCGGCGAGCCCAGGTCGTGTTCACGTCGTCGGTGCGGGCGTTGCCGGGTTGGCGGCGGCGGTAGCGCTCGCCGATATGGGCCGCTCCGTCACGCTGTACGAGTCCGCGCCGCAGGCTGGGGGACGCTGCCGCTCCTACTTCGATGCCGAGCTCGGCTGCCGGGTCGACAACGGCAATCATCTTCTTCTGACCGGCAACCGCGCGGCGCTCCAGTATGTGGACCGGATCGGCGCAGGCAATTCTTTCGAAGGTCCCTCAGAAGCTCTTTTCCCGTTCATCCACGCTGCGACGGGGGAGCGTTGGACATTGCGGCCCAATATCGGCGCGCTGCCGTGGTGGGTCTTGTCCGCTGCGAGGCGGGTTCCGCAGACCCGAGCCGGCGATTATTTCGCCGCATTGGCACTGCGGCGGGCGGATCCGTCAGCGACCATCGCCTCTGTGCTGGACCCGCGGCAGAATTTGTTTTGGCGCTTATGGGAGCCGCTCGCCGTCGCCGCCTTGAATACGGGCGCCGATCAGGGTTCGGCTGCGCTGTTCTGGCGCATCCTCGCCGAGACGCTCGGGCGAGGCGGAGCGGCGTGCCGGCCGCTGCTTCCCCGCGTCGGGCTCTCGGAGAGCTTTGTCGAGCCGGCGCTCAACCGCTTGCGCGCCTGTGGCGCCGAGATCCGGTTCGGCGCGCGTTTGAGGGTGCTCGCCTTCGGGCCGGGTGCCGTTTCACAACTCGTTTTCGATGCCGCCTCAAGCGAACTTGGGGCGGCGGACAAGGTGATCCTCGCGGTACCGGCCGCAATCGCCGCCCGGCTTGTTCCCGGGCTCACCGTTCCCGACCGGCACTCGCCAATCGTCAACGCACATTTCCGCTGCACGCCGCCCGCCGGGGCGCCGTTCTTCGTCGGGGTGGTCGGCGGCGCCGCGGAATGGATCTTTCGCAAGCGCGGGGTGTTATCGGTGACGGTCAGCGCTGCTGACCGATTCGTCGAATGCGACGCATCCCAACTCCGCGATCTCTTCTGGCGTGATACCGCGGTCGCCTATGGGCTTCCGGCCCAGCCGGTTCCGCCAGCGCGAATTGTAAAGGAGCGCAGAGCGACGTTTCTCGCGAGCCCCGAGCAGCTGAAGCGCCGCCCGCAACAGGTCACTGCATGGAGGAACCTTCTACTGGCCGGCGATTATGTCGATACGGGCTTGCCTGCAACGATTGAAGGCGCTATTCGCTCCGGCTTTGCTGCGGCCGCCTTGGCGGCCGGCCATCCGCTTCAGGCCGTTACCGGAAGCCTTAGCGGTAACCGCGATTCTCTCGGATCACCCACGGAAAACCAACAAGAACGACGCCCCGCCCTTCCATGAAACAAACAGCCGGCAGTGGAGCGGCCGTCTTGCACCACGGCGTCAACGCAGCGCGCCTCGATGAGGCGGTCGCCCGGGCGAGCGAGTCGCTGGTCGCCTTGCAACATCGCGACGGACATTGGGTGTTCGAGCTGGAGGCCGACGCAACAATTCCATCCGAGTTCATCCTGCTCCAGCATTACTTCGGCCGCATCGAGCCGGAGCTTCAGACGCGGATCGCAGGATATATCCGGGCAACTCAAGGGGCGGACGGGGGATGGCCGCTGTTTCACGGCGGCGTTCTCGACCTCAGCGCTTCAGTTAAGGCTTATTTCGCGCTGAAGGCAGCCGGCGACCCGGCCGACGCGCGGCATATGCAGAGGGCGCGGTCGGCCATCCTGGCGCGTGGCGGCGCCCGGCGCTGCAACGTCTTCACCCGCATCCTCCTCGCACTATTCGGCGAGGTCCCATGGCGGGCGGTGCCGGTGATGCCCGTCGAGATCATGCTCCTCCCGAGCTGGTCTCCCTTTCACATCGCCAAGGTCTCTTACTGGTCGCGCACGGTTCTCGTGCCCCTGCTCGTTGTGATGGCATTGCGGCCGCGGGCCCGCAACCCGCTCGCAGTCACAATCGGCGAGCTGTTTCTGGAGCCGCCCGAAGCGGTAAAGGATTGGATCGGCGGTCCCACCTCCTCGCCGCTCTCGGTGGCGTTCGGCATGCTCGACCGGCTGTTGCGCGTCGCCGAGCCATTCTTCCCGGCCGACGCGCGACGGCGGGCGATCGACAAAGCCGTCGCCTTTGTGACAGAGCGTCTCAATGGCGAAGACGGCCTCGGCGGCATTTTTCCGGCAATGGTCAACGCCGCGATGATGTTCGACAGCCTCGGCTACAAGCCCGATCACCCCGGCTACGCGTCGGCGCTAGTTTCGCTTCGCAAGCTGCTGGTGCTCGACGGCGAGCGCAGCTATTGCCAGCCGTGCCTATCCCCGGTCTGGGACACGGCTCTTGCCTGTCATGCGTTGATGGAGGTCGAAGATACGCGCCTGCAGGCGACGATAAGTCGGGCGCTCGACTGGCTCGAGGCAAAACAAGTGCTGGAAGTCGCGGGTGACTGGGCGACGGTCCGGCCCGGCTTGCGTCCCGGCGGATGGGCATTTCAGTTCGAGAACCCGTATTACCCCGACCTAGACGACACGGCGGCGGTGGCTCTCGCCCTCGACCGCTTCGGCTCGGCGCGCTATCGCAAAGCGATTGAGCGGGCCGCCGAATGGGTGATCGGCATGCAGAGCCGAGGCGGCGGTTGGGCCTCCTTCGACGCCGACAACACCCATTACTACCTGAACCACATCCCGTTCGCCGATCACGGGGCGCTGCTGGACCCGCCGACGGCGGATGTGAGCGGGCGCTGCCTGAGCTTCCTTACTCAAATCGGCTATGGCCGCGATCATCCGGCAGTGGCCTCGGTGATAGATTACCTGCGATCCGAGCAAGAGCCGGACGGCAGCTGGTTCGGCCGGTGGGGAACCAATTACATCTATGGCACCTGGTCCGTACTCACCGCCTTCAACAGCGCCGGGATGCCGGCCGGCTCCGCCGAAGTACGGCGCGCCGTCGATTGGCTGCTGGCACGCCAGCACGTGGATGGCGGCTGGGGAGAAGGCGGCGAATCCTACTGGCCCACCGCGCCCCACGGCGACGCGCCATACAGCACATCATCACAGACTTCCTGGGCGTTGCTCGCCTTGATGGCCGCCGGCGAGGTCGGCCATCCCGCAGTTTCCCGCGGTATCGCTTACCTGCTCGACAGCCAGGACCAAGAGGGCAATTGGGATGAACCTTGGTATACGGCAGTTGGTTTCCCCCGCGTATTTTACCTGCGCTACCACGGCTACCGCGCCTTCTTCCCGCTCTGGGCGCTGGCCCGGTATCGCCGTTTGTCGCGGGGCAATTCGCGGGAGGTCCCATTCGGGATCTAACACCCAGCGGCGGTATTGGGGCGCCCCGCGTCCTTTTGTCCAGACGCTTCGGCAGAGTCTTGGTTTCGCTCCATGGGACGTTGCGATAACGTCGAATTTGCCCGGTTAGCCAATATTATCAACTTTAAGGCGAACATGCGTTGCGGCCGTAAAGGAAGGTGCAGGTGCTCCCACTGACCACGGTGCTCTGTACGTCCGGCCTTGCCGCGGAAGCCAGGATTGCGCGCGCCGCGGGGTTTCCCGTGATTATTGGCGCGGGGGACCGGGAACGCACGGCCGCTCTCGTCGAAGGGGCGGTCCAGAACGCGAATTGCCTCATCAGCTTCGGCATTGCCGGTGCGTTGGCGCCTCATCTGCGCCCAGGGGATGTGGTGATCTCGGCGGAGGTCGTGGCGGCGGACCATCGCTGGGTGGCGGCGGAAGGCTTCCAGGCGCGCGCCGCTGCTCTTGCTCGACAAATCGGGGCGTTTGAGGGCGCTGTATTTGGGACGCCGATCATTCTCGCAACGGAGGAAGAAAAACACCGTGCCTGGCGCGACAGTGGCGCGCTTGCGGTCGATCTCGAAAGCGATGTCGTCGCCCGCATCGCCTCGCAGGCCGGTATTCCCTTCATCGTCGCACGGACGATTGCCGATACTGCTTACCGGGAACTCCCGCCGGCTGCGCTGATCCCACTTTCGGAAGCCGGAACGCCGAACCTTGCCCGCGTGCTCGCGTCCGTGCTGCGCCGTCCGCGGCAGATCACGACACTGATCGCGCTGGCGCGGGAAACCCGAACGGCGCTGGCGGCACTAGCTGGTTCCGCGCACGCCTTGCGCGGGCTGGCTGCGGGCTCCTAAGCGGGCCATCGCCTCCTCGACATGCCGGGAGAAGACGAAGTTCGCCGGCCGTTGCCGGTCGAGCGGGATCTCGGGCGCCATCTCGCCCTCGGTGCGGAACCCGCGCAACGCTATTCCCGCCGCCTTTAGAGGGTGCTTCACCGAATCCATCACCGCGGTCGCCTCGTAACCGGAGTGCACCATGCAATTGGCGCATTTCTCGTAATTGCCGGTGCCGTAGGCGTCCCAGTCGGTCTCCTCCATCAGCTCCGTGAAGGTTTTGGCGTAGCCTTCGCCCAACAGATAGCAAGGGCGCTGCCAACCGAAGTAATTCCGCGTGGGGTTGCCCCACGGCGTGCAATGGTAGGATTGGTTGCCCGCGAGGAAATCGAGAAACAGGCTCGACTGATTGAATGACCAGCGGCGGCGCGGGTCGCGCTTGAAGATCTCGCGGAACAGCTCCTTAGTCCGGCGCCGATTGAGAAAATGCTCCTGGTCGGGCGCCCGCTCGTAGGCGTAGCCGGGCGACACGGTGATGCCGTCGATGCCGACTTCCATGACATTGTCGAAAAACCGGGCGATGCGCTCCGGGTCGGCGGTATCGAACAGGGTAGAGTTGATGTTGACGCGAAATCCGCAAGTTTTCGCCAGCTTGATCGCTGACACCGCGCGATCGTAGACCCCGTCCTGGCACACCGAGCGGTCGTGGTCCTCGCGGTCGCCGTCGAGGTGGATCGTCCAGGCGAAATAGGGACTGGGCTCGAACAAATTGATTTTCTTTTCGAGCAACAGCGCATTCGTGCACAGATAGACGAATTTCTTCTTGGCGATCATGCGCCGCGCGATTTCATCGATTTCGCGATGCAGCAAGGGTTCTCCGCCGGCGATGACGACCATCGGCGCGCCGCACTCATCGGCCGCTGCGACGCATTCGTCGACGCTGAGACGCTGATTGAGGATCGCATCCGGGTAGTCGATCTTGCCGCAGCCGGCGCAGGCGAGATTGCAGCGGAACAACGGCTCGAGCATCAAGACGAGCGGATAGCGCCTGACCCCCTTGAGATGCTGGGCGACAACGTAGGCGCCGACGCGGATCGTTTGGCGCAGCGGTATTGGCACAGTGAAACCCCTACCTAATTGTTGATAGATTCCAGCTCAGCCCGCGAGGTCGATGAGCTGCGAGGGCATCCGGAAACGCACATTCTCCGTGACGCCTGGGAGCTCGGAGAGCTCGACACTGGTCAGCTCGCGCAATCGGGCGATCACCTCCTCGACGAGCTCCGCTGGAGCCGATGCTCCGGCGGTAATGCCTACCGAGGCGGTGCCTTCGATCCACCCCGGATCGAGCGCGCGAGCATCTTCGATCAGGTAACTGGGCACCCCGCTCTCGGCCGCAATCTCGCGCAGCCGGTTCGAATTCGAACTGTTCGGCGCCCCGACCACCAGGACAACATCGACAATTTTTGCCAGTTCCCGCGCCGCTCTCTGCCGGTTTTGTGTGGCATAGCAGATGTCCTTGGTGTCCGGGCCGACAATCGACGGAAACCGCGCCTTCAACGCTTCGATGACGGCGCGCGTATCGTCGACGCTGAGCGTGGTCTGGGTGATAAAGGCGAGCTTATCGGGATCGGCGACCTCGAGCCGCGCCACCTCTTCCGGCGTCGAGATCAGATGCACCCGGCCGTCGATCCGCCCCATCGTGCCGACAATTTCCGGATGTCCGGCATGCCCGATCAAGATGATCTCGCGTCCCTGGTTGGCATAGCGCTGACCTTCGATGTGCACCTTCGAGACCAGCGGGCAAGTGGCGTCGATCACCGGCAGCCCGCGGTCGGCCGCACGTTCCTCGATCGCGCTGGCAACTCCGTGGGCGCTGAAGATCGTCACGGCCCCCTTGGGGATTTCGTCGATCTCATCGACGAAATGCGCGCCCTTGGCGCGCAGGCGCTCGACGACGTGCCGATTGTGCACGATCTCGTGACGGACATAGATAGGCGGCCCGTATTTCTCGAGAGCGCGCTCGACGATCTCGATCGCGCGTTCGACCCCCGCACAAAAGCCTCGTGGCTGGGCGAGCACTACCTGCATCTAATCGCCTCGTTGCCGCGCCCGAACCGGGCCCGCATCAACCACTATATGAACGCCGAACATCGCCGACACAATCCGTTGCGCCATAGTTGCGCATAATTGGAGCAATGCGTAGCAGCACGCGCCTTATCCAATTCGGCCAATTACAACCAGGCAGCATTCGCGTCATCGGGCGGAAGTGGAAGAAATCATGTTGACCTCGACTTTCCGCCACGAGACGGGGGTGACACCCGGGCAGTTTCGTGCTGAGTTGAGCTGAACCAGAGAAGAGGGCCGAGCGATGCCTTCGAGCACCGTCACCACCTTCACTGATCCGTCATGCGCCAATTCGAAGAAAGGCTGGCTTCCGTTCCCGAATGGTCCGGGCCGCTTTGCGCGATCCCGATGCGGCAACGGCCATGGTCTCGGATGTCGCCGCACGATACGGGTTCCGGCAACCCGGTAAGTTCGCCGTACAATACCGAGCGGCGTTCGGCGAGGCTCCGTCGACCACGCGGCGCCTGTCCTCCCGCGGTCAGCGTTACCCCACGCGTGCCGAATCGGCATAAAGGGTCGATTATTTCATCGGTTGAACCTTCTGAATGGCGCACTGGCCTCTGACGTAATCCAGATCAGCATCGTCGCGACGCCGGCCACCACCGAGAATCGAGCTCGGACCCGCTTACCCAGGTGTGCGGCGCCCACAATCCCCGGAAAGGCGGTTCAAAAGTCGCCTCGCCGAATACTCTGAATCTAATGTACCTTTGCCGAATCGGCATAGTGAGACAATGACGCTGCGTTCACAGTCGAGATTCTCCCAGCTTAGGGGGTCGACCGATGAGCCAATATTGAACCGAAGCGCCCGAGCTGCCGGTCTCTCGCACACCGTTGGGACACGACTTCCTTGGGAAATCGACAAAATCTGGCGACGGGGTAGCTCCA
>JAFASL010000907.1 GCA_019244535.1 Alphaproteobacteria bacterium | reverse complement strand
GTCCCTGGCGCCGCTCGTGTTGCCGACTTACGGCATGACGCTGCTGACCGAGGCGCTGATTCTCGGCCTGTTTGCAATGAGCCTCGATCTAATGGTTGGCTATACCAGACTGATCTCCTTCGGCCATGCCGCAGCTTATGGCTTCGGTGCCTATGCCTGCGGCTGGCTGCTGCTGCACACCTCGATGCCGATGCTGTTCGCGATCCCTCTTGCCGCCCTTCTTGCTGGCGTCATCGCGATCGGCGTCGCCTGGGTATGCACCCAAGCAAGCGGCGTGTCGTTCTCGATGCTGACCCTCGCCTTCGCCCAGCTGCTCTACGCCGTTGCCTACAAATGGACCAGCGTAACCGGTGGCTCCGACGGGCTCGCCGGCATCCCGCGCCGTCCGGGCCCCTTCGCCCTTCATCTGTTCATCAGCCGCAACGGGTTCTACTACCTCGTGATGCTGGTCCTCCTCGCCGCCTTTCTATTCTGCCGGACGTTGGTGCGCTCGCCGTTCGGCGCGGTGCTGGGCGGCATTCGCGAGAACGAGGCTAAGACTTTGGCACTGGGTTACAATACCCGCCTCTACAAGATCGCGATCGTCGTGCTTGCCTATGCGCTCGGCGGCCTCGCCGGCGCGCTCTACGCTCCGTTTGCCGGGTTCGCCAATACCGAGCTCTTGTTCTGGCTTCTATCCGGTCAGGTTCTGATCATGGTCATCATCGGGGGTGCTGGAACGCTGATCGGTCCGATCCTCGGCGCCGGGTTTTTTCTTACCGTCGAACACCAGCTCAGCAACTATACCGAGGCCTGGGCGCTATTCTTCGGCCTCATCTTCATCGGCTTTGTGATGTTTGTGCCGGAGGGTATCTGGGGCCTCATGCGCGCCCGCTTCCGCCGGCGCGGCGGCCCAGCGGAATTGGAATACCGTCGTGGCGTTGCTCGAGCTCGATGATCTGACCCGCCGGTTCGGCGGGCTCGTCGCTGTCGATCACGTCGCGATGCGGGTCGAAGAGGGCGAGGTGCGCGCCGTCATCGGCCCGAATGGCGCCGGAAAGTCGACGCTGTTCAACCTGATCACCGGCGTGCTCAAACCGATGCACGGCGATGTCCGCTTTGCCGGCCAGAGCCTCATCGGGCTGTCGGTCCCGCGGATCTGCCAGCGCGGCATCTCACGCACATTTCAACTGACGGCGCTGTATCCGCAAATGAGCGCGCGCGAGAATGTCCGGCTTGCCGCCCAGGCCCGCGAAGCTCGGCACTGGCAATTTGTCGGAGGCGGGGTCACGTTCGCGGCCGCGGGCAGACGGGCGGACCTCGCGCTCGAACGGCTGGGCCTTACGGCAATCGGCGACCGGCCGGCCGGGCTTCTATCGCACGGCGACCAGCGCCTTCTCGAAGTGGCAATGGCGTTGGCGCAGGAGCCGCGCCTTTTGCTGCTGGACGAGCCTACCCAGGGCCTTTCGGTCGAAGAGACAGCGCAAGCGGTCGACACATTGGCCGTATTGCTGGCCGATAACAGCATCAGCGTACTGCTGGTCGAGCACGACATGGACGTCGTGTTTCGCTTGGCGCATCGCATCACGGTCTTGCATCGCGGCGCGGTAATCGCCGACGGCACGCCGCAAGCAGTGCGGCAGGATGCCGAGGTGCAAAGGGCGTATCTGGGCGGGTTCGTCTGATGCTCGCGATCGAAGGTCTCAACGCGCATTACGGCGCCAGCCACGTCCTGCAAGGCGTCGACATTGAAGTTCCGGCCGGCACGATTGCGTGCGTGCTCGGTCGCAACGGGGTCGGCAAGACGACGACAGTTCGCGCCATCATGGGCCTCCTTCCGCCGAGCTCGGGGCGCGTGCTGCTCGACGGACAGGACATCGCCGGCTGGGCGCCGCACCGGGTCGCCCGGGCCGGAGTGGCCTATGTGCCCGAGGGCCGGCTGATCTTCCCCGACCTGACGGTGATCGAAAACATCCGCGTCGCCGAGCGCCGCCCGGCCAAGACCTGGCCGCTCCACCGTTTGATGGAGTTGTTTCCGGCGCTGCACGAGCGCGCCGGCAACAAGGGCTCCCAACTGTCGGGCGGCGAGCAGCAGATGCTGGCGATCGCCCGTGCGCTGGTCAGCGACCCGAAGGTGCTTCTGCTCGATGAGCCGAGCCAGGGCTTGGCCCCGCTGGTCGCGCGCGAGCTGGCGCGGGTGATCCGCCTCCTGTGCCGGGACGGGGTAACAGTTCTGCTGATCGAGCAGAACCTAAAGCTCGCTGAGGAAGTCGCCGACCGCCTGGCGATCATGGTCAAGGGACGGATTGTTTATAGCGCCACTCCTGCGATGTTCCGGGCCGACGAGGATGCGGTCCGCAGGCGCTATCTGATGGTTTGAGGTCGCGCCCGAAGCGCATCCCATGCCGTCGGCAGCATGAAAAGCAGCATGAAAATGAGGCGTCGTTGACACCTGCGCAGCGGGGCCCGCAAGCTGCCCTCATGGCACACGCGAAGAAAGCCCGGTGATGCAGGCCGGCGCCAACCGGCCCCTCGCCGGCATTGTCGTGCTCGATTTCGGCCAAGTCTATCAGGGACCGTATGCGACCCTGCTGATGGCTAAGGCCGGGGCTGACGTGATCAAGATCGAGCCGCCGCAGGGCGAACCGCTGCGCCGGCGGGCACCGCCGGGCAAGAGCACGACGTTTCCGATCGCGATGCTGAACTCCAACAAACGAGCGATTACTCTGAACCTGAAGCACGCGGAGGGGCGCGCGTTGTTGTTCCGCATCGTCGAGCGCAGCGATGTGTTGCTCGAGAATTTCGCGCCCGGGGTCATGGACCGTCTCGGCGTCGGTTGGGGGGTATTGCACCGGATAAATCCGCGCCTTGTCTATGCGTCGGGGTCGGGTTACGGCCTGACGGGGCCCGATCGCGACAATCTGGCGATGGATCTGACAATCCAGGCGGTGTCGGGGCTGATCGCGGCGACCGGCTTCCCGGACGGGCCGCCCGTCAAGGCCGGCCCGGCGGTCGTCGATTTCATTTCCGGCATTCACCTCTATGCCGCCACCCTGACTGCGTTGTTCGAGCGCGAGCGCACGGGCCGGGGCAGGCTCGTCGAGGTGGCGATGCAGGAGGCTGCCTACGCAACCCTGACCTCGCAATTGCACGCCTATTTCGAGACCGGGCAGGCGCCACCCCGCACCGGCAATGCCAGCCACGGCCGCGTGCCGTTGAACGTCTATCCGACCAATGACGGCTACGTCGCAATGAACATCGCGGTCGAGGAGCATTGGCACAATCTGCTCCGGGCAATGGGGCGCGAGGACCTGCGCGGCGATCCGCGCTTTGCCGACAACGCGGCGCGCGTCGCCAATCGCGAGGCGACCGACGCGCTGGTCGCGGCGTGGACGCGCACGCTCGGCAAAATGGAGGTATTCGCGATCGCCAAACGGCGCCGCATCCCGCTGGCGCCGGTGCGCGACGTTGACGAGGTCATGCGCGACCGCCACATGCACGAGCGTGGCATGCTCGAATGGATCGAGCACGACGAGATCGGCCGCATTGTCGTGCCGACGACGCCGCTGCGGATCCACGGCGCCGACCCGGTCGACACCGTGCCCAGCCCGAAGCTCGGCCAGCACAACCGTGAGATCTATGGCGACTGGCTCGGTCTGTCGGCCGCCGAGATCGCCGCTCTCGAGCAAAACAGCGTGATCTGAGCATCCCCTTTTGGATTGCTAACTGGGCCTCGCGCGGTGGAACATCGAGGCGGCCACATTTGTCTTGGAAGCCGATGAGCCGCCACTTTCCTGTGATCGATCTCGAGCCCTTTTGTGAACCACAGGTTTCCGCCGGGTTGCGCCTCGATATCGTGCGTCAGGTTGCGAGCGCATGCGAAGAGACCGGTTTTTTCGCCGTGACGGGGCATGGCGTGCCGCGCACGGCCATCGCCGACTTGGTCGCACTATCCTATGATTTCTTCGATCTACCCCTTGGCGAGAAGCTGGAAGTCCAGCGGCCGCGGCCTGAGCAGAACCGCGGCTATATCGCGCCGGGCGAAGAACGCCTGGCTCGGCTGCGCGGTGACGAAACGCCCCCGGATCTGAAGGAGCTGTACACAATTGGTCCGTTCGACTTGCCGGACACGCCCTATTTCACCGGGCCCGCGGCTTACCCGAGCTTCGCGCCCAACCTGTGGCCAACGCGTCCGGCCGGGCTGCGGCCCGCCCTACAAGCCTACTGGCACGAGCTTGACCGGGTGGCCCGTAAGCTGTGCCGGACCTTCGCCGAGGCACTCGAATTGCCGTCGGAGTTTTTCGATCAGTATATAGACAAGCACATCAGCCAATTACGCATTATGCACTATCCGCCTCCCGCAGCCGCGCCGCTGCCTGGTCAAATGCGGGCCGGCGCGCACAGCGACTTGGGCATGATGACGTTGCTCTACAGCGATAACGATATCGGCGGCCTCGAGGTTATGAACCGCACGGGCCGTTGGGTGCGGGTACCCGTCATCGACGACGCGTTCACGGTAAATCTCGGCGATCTGATGATGCGCTGGACCAATGATCGATGGCGCTCGACCCTGCATCGAGTCGTCAACCCGCCTGAGGCTGCGAACGACCTCAGCCGGCGATTGTCGATCGGAATGTTCTTCATACCGAATTATGATGCCCCGGTCGTTCCGCTCTCGGGGAGCGGTGAAACATCGAGATACCCGCCAGTCACCGTCGCCGATTATCGGACCTCCCGGTTCGCCAGCACCGCGAGCCGGCCTGCCGCCCAATAGCCGGTCCGTGCTCCGGCGAGCGCCAATTCAGTCGGAAAGTGTCGCGAGTCAGTTTTCATGCCGTCGGGTATGTGAAGCTGGGACTTGGTACACCCGGGCTCTTTTTGGATGATTGGCCGCGGGTTTCAGACCGCGCCGTCGGGGTGGCGCGCAAGCCTTTACCGCAGGCCGACCGCGGGCGGGTCGGCCTAGTTTTCGACCCCCGTCGCACGATACAGGATCCTGGCATTGTGTTCGGGCATTGCCCTGATGCAACGCCGGCATGTCGGGATCCCAACTGCCGGTCCCGCTTCCGAGTTCCGGCTAAGTCGAGCGATGGAGACGCAGGAACCAAGAAAGTGAACCCGCAAGCGCCGGCAGAGCTCTGTCGGTCCTGCGAACCGAGGTTTCGAACCCTGCCCGGCTTCACCCGCTCGTGGTCGGCCGGTTATCCGGCTCCATTCCATTTGCTTTGTAGACCGGGGCGGCCGATGGTCCAGCCAGGAAATCGATCAGCGCCTTCGCGGCCAACGGCTGTTCGGAGGCGGCCGGAGAACCTGCGACATATACCAAGTCCGGGCTTTGCAGATCGGCCGGTAAAGCGCCGACAACATCGATTCCGGCGACCTCCATCAGCTCGCTGATCGGCTGTATGCCGATCTCAGCCTCACCGCGCTCGACGACCTCGCCGACTCGCGGCGAGCCTTGGCCTGCGAGCGGCGAGACCAAGTGGATCTTTGCTTTTAGTTCGGCGGCGATACCGAGCTTTTCCAGCGCCTGCGCCAGATAGATCCCGCTGGTGCCGCCGCTCGCTGGGTCGACATAGGCGATCGATTTGGCACCGAGTAGCGTGCGTTTGAATGCCTCGACAGAGCTGATATCAGGGTGCGGCGAGCCTTTCTTTACAGCTAAGCCGATCGGCACTCGCGCCACTCCCGTGGTGGTACCGCCGACTAGCTTGGCAGCGTGCACCAGCTTCTCGGCACGTGGCTTGGTCAGGATCGCGACATCGATCGCATCGTTGGCGGCAACCTTCTCCTCTACTTTGCCGGCAGTAGCGTATTCGATTATCAGCTTATTGCCCGATGATTTCTCAAAAACCGGAGCGAGCTGTTGCAGCACCCCGCGCATCGCGCCGGAGCATAGCACCTTTAATTCTGCCGCCTCGGCCACCTCGGCGGAGAAGCCAGAGATCAAGGCCAGAATAGCGGCGAGAAGTTGGGGCACGACTATCCGCATCTTACCCTTCCATGCTTGACGACATGATCCATTGCTGACCGGCAGCAGGCGAGATCTCAGCACTGCTCAATGCGACGCTGAACAAATTTGTATTCTCCTCCAGCCCATTGGGCATCCTCAATATGTTCACATAGCACCGGGTGGGCCGGCTCCAACTGTAGGTGTGAGCCAAACCGCCCGCCGCCGGTGAAGTCGCTGGGCGGCGTACCGCCATATTGGACACCCGAGCGCTCACCGGACCCTATCGAGGTAAGCGGCGAGCGGTCTGGTTAGCACCATGCCCTGCAGATCGGCGGGCGAGGTTAGCCGTGCTTCAATGACCTCTCGGTTGTCGAGCTTTAGCTCGGGGAGCTCGGCCAGCCGCAGCTCGAAGAAATGTACCCGGTCACGTCGACCGTCCCAAGTACCGCTCGCAGAGCCCACAGCTAGCAAGCTTGTCGCTCGGAGGCCGATTTCCTCGGCCAGCTCTCGCTGCGCCGCTGTTTCCGGTGTCTCACCGCGTCTGACCCCGCCACCGGGCAAGTGCCACCCGCGCCGGTACGAGGAGCGCACGAGCAACAATGCCGAACCGACATAGACCGCCACGACTGTGCCCTGACATCGCGGGCGTGTGAGCCTCCACCAGAGGCGAGCCGGCGGAAAGCCAAGTCGGAAGGCCGTGCGCCATGCAAGATCAATGAGCGAGGAACCCCGGTTCACCCAAACTCTGCTATGCTGCCGGCGCGATATGCTGCCGCCCGGCTGCGGCGGTCGCGTCCACAGTATGCGACCATTCTTTTAATTTCCATCCTCGCGTCAGCGGGCGAGGACAATGGCGGAGAAGCGGCTTTGCCGGACAACCAGCGCGCCAATGATGGCTAAATTGGCGAGGTTTGCGATAATCCCAGCGGCAAAGGCTGCCGCATAGAAGCCCGCATAATCGTAAATCGCGCCGGCAAGCCAGCCGCCCGCCGCCATTCCCGAGCCGCTGCACAGCAACAAGCTCGGCACACGCCATGATGCTTCGCGCGCCGGAAAGAGCTCACGCAGCGCCAGCACATAAGCCGGTATTATCCCGCTGAACCCCAGACCAAAGGTCGCGGCGACGACAAACAGCCCAGCCTCGTCTTGGGTCAGCAGAAATCCGGTCATCGTCACGATTTGACACGCCGAACCGGCGAGCACCGTCCGCAACCCTCCGATACGGTCGGCGACGAACCCCCAAAGCTGCCGGCCCATGAAACCAAAGGCGAGCATCACCGATAGCATCGTGCTACCGCGGGCGACGGGGATGCCGAGATCATTGCAAAAGGCCACGAGATGGCCTTGCGGCATCGCCATCGGAACACAGCACAAAAAGCTCGCCAGGCACAGAAGTGCAAATGCCGTGTGCGGGCGGAGGCCGAAGACCGCAACAACCGCTGTCGGCTCACGCCGGCCTCCGAGGTTGCTCGCGGCCCGCGGCAATTGCCGGAAGATTAGGAAGGCTAAGGGGATGATCAAAACGATCGCAAACGCCGCGTAGATCTGCATCGTGTGCCGCCATCCGAACCACCCGATCGTGTGCCCGAAAACCGGCGCCAGAACCGTGCCAGCGGCGGCCTGGCCGCTCGCGATCAGCGCCAAGGCAGTGCCGCGCCGGCGGTCGAACCAGCGGGCGACGTAGACGTAAAGCGGCGCGTTAATCCCAGCGTTGCCAAGAAGCCCGATAAAGAGTCCGTGGCCGATATAGAGCTCGATCCGACCGCCGAGGCTCGACAAGACCAGCCCTGCGGCAATCATCACCGCTCCAAAGATAACGGTCCAGCGTACGCCTACGCGCTCGGCAATAAGCCCCATGGCGATGCCGCCAGCCGCCGAACCGAGCCACGCGAGAGAATATGCGAGCGAGGGCACCGAGCGGATATTGCCGAACTCCGCGGCGATCGGCTTCAGCGCCACAACAGTGATCAGCGGCGCGCCGAGCGAAATGCAGAGGATGCCGAGCGCCGACCACGCCACGAGCCAGGAGCGTCGCGTCTCGATTGTTCCGGTACCGGCTGGCTCAGAAAACGCCATTTCCCACCGCAAATTCACTCGTGTTTGGCTCGGTGACACAATGCCCGTGAGAGCAAATCCCGACGCTCCGCAAGGTGTTAGTCGAAGTATCGGTCCCCGAGGTTCGCGATCCAGACGCGCTTCTCCGGTGATAAGTCTGCTTTTGCCGCTAGCGAGTGAAAGTTTGTTGTCGTGGGCACCAGGAGGAGATCAAAATCGTGCCTTCGCGAAATCTCCTCCAGTGTCGGGGAGACAGACGAAAGGAAG
The DNA here is from genome assembly GCA_019244535.1 of Alphaproteobacteria bacterium. Taxonomy (GTDB): domain Bacteria; phylum Pseudomonadota; class Alphaproteobacteria; order ATCC43930; family CGMCC-115725; genus AP-15. Next base: position 654 of record JAFASL010000907.1, on the reverse strand, counting down.
AAAGATGAAGACGCGCAACCGTGGCGATTATGTGATCGAAGGCTGCGAGCTGGTCGCCGAGGGCGCGGATCTGCGCGTCCAAGTGTTGAGCCTAGCCGCCGGGCAGTGCGTACCCTGGCATTACCACAGCGAGATCAGCGACAGTTTTGTTTGCCTGGAGGGGCCAATGGTGGTCGAGACGCGTGCGCCGCGTCACGTCTATCGGCTGTTACCGGGCGAGCGCTGCGCGGTACCGCCTAAGACGGCGCATTACGTGCACGGCGAGGCCGACGGCGCCTGCAAGTTTCTCATCGTGCAGGGGGTTGGCGTGTACGACTTCGTGCCGGTCGGCGGATCAGGCTGATCGAGCTGGCATCTCCCCATTGTGCGGGAAGGAAAGGGGCGGCAACCTGCGTGACAGGCTTCTGGCCGCGGGTGCGAGGATTAACAGGATTGAGCTACGGCAGGGTGCAGACGCCGCTGGTGCGGCTAATGCCGACATGGTGACGGCTTCGAAACGCAGCTTTTCCTATCGCGGTATAGCGCTCAGCACCGCAGGGGTACCAGCGGCGGCGCCGCCTGACGAAAAGTAGTTAAAAACGGTGGGCGGGCTGGGCGAGGCTCCAGCTCCCGGACCATAAGAACCGGGGCCGTAATAACCGGGACCGGAAGACC
>JAFASL010000784.1 GCA_019244535.1 Alphaproteobacteria bacterium | reverse complement strand
GGCCCGGCGTTCCTGAACCAGGCCTGCAGCTTTGAACTCGAAGGAATCATCTCGAAGCGGCGTACGGAGCCTTATCGGCCGGGCCGCAGCCGGAGCTGGCTCAAGTCCAAATGCCGCAATCGCGAAGAATTCGTCGTGGTTGGCTATTCCGACCCCGACGGCAGCCGGGAGGGCTTCGGCGCGTTGCTCGTCGGCTATTATGACCGACAGAGAAAACTGCGCTATGCGGGCCGCGTCGGCACGGGCTTCAACACGGCGCAGCTGATCAAGCTGCGCGGACACCTCGAGGCGCTTGTGCAGCCAGGCCCAACTGTGGTCCTGCCCAAAGGAGTGTCGCGCAAAGGCGTGCATTGGATCGAGCCGCGGCTGGTCGCCGAGGTCGAATTTGCCAACTGGACTGCTGACAACATTTTGCGCCAAGCGTCGTTTCAGGGCTTGCGCGAGGACAAGGACGCAAAAGAGGTGACGTACGATCGGGAGCCACCCGTCGCCGCGATCGCTCCGGGGCTCTCGCGGCAAAAGTCTGCCGCGGCATCGAAGAACCAGACCGCAGGCCGGGCGAAAGCTGCCGAACCGGAGCGTGCGCGGGACGGCAGTATTGCCTTTGAGGGCGTTCGGCTGACCCACCCCGACCGCATTCTGTACCCCGGTACAACGCTCACCAAGTTGGATGTGGCCCGTTATTACGCCGATATCGGGCAATGGATACTGCCTGAGCTATCCCGCCGGTTGCTGACGCTCGTGCGATCGCCCGCGGCCGGCATGAAGACGTTTTACCAGAAGCATATCGGCGACGAGGCCCCTGCTTCTATCGAGCGCTTCAATATTGACGGGCAGGAGGAGCCCGAGATCTATCCCTACATCAAGGACCTGCCCGGTCTCGTCGGCCTGGTGCAAATGGGTGTGCTCGAAATCCATCCCTGGGGCTCGCGGGTTGACAAACTCGAATTGCCCGACCGGGTGACGATGGATCTCGACCCCGACGAGGGGCTGCCGTGGCAGCGCGTAACGGAAGCTGCGATTGATGTCCGCGAAGCCCTGGCTGCGATCGGCCTCGAGAGCTTTGCGAAGACTACCGGGGGCAAGGGCCTGCATGTCGTGATCCCGCTCACACCCAAGCTCGACTGGGACCAGGTGAAGACTTTTGCGAAATGGGTTGCCGACAGCTTTGTCGCGCAGCGCCCCCAGGACTTCACGGCGAATATGGCCAAGCGGGCCAGGCGCGGGCGCATCTATATCGATTATCTGCGCAACGGGCGCGGCGCCACGGCGGTCGGTCTTTATACACCGCGCGCCCGGCCGGGGGCTCCGGTATCGGCGCCGCTATCGTGGGAGGAGGTCGAGAACGGCGTGAGGCCGGATGAGTTCACAGTAAAGACGGTTCCGCAGCGTCTGGCCGCACTTTCCTCCGACCCCTGGGCGGAGATTGGGAAGATCCGCCAGACCGTCAGCGCGGCGGTGCGCCGCCAAGTCGGGATCTGATCCTCGGGATCTGATCTTAATAATTGCGATGTCGGACACGATATGGCTTCGTTGAGTCTGGTCTGAGGAGGGTGCCATGCCACGAGCAAGCTGGAGCGGTTTTCTTCGCCTGTCTCTCGTCAGCTGTCCGGTTGCACTGGTCCCCGCCACAACCGAGGCAAAACGCATCCGGTTCAATCAGCTGAACAGCGAGACGGGCAACCGCGTGCAGCAGCAGCTGATCGATTCTCAAACCGGCGAGGTCGTTGACCGCGACCAGATCGTCAAAGGCTACGAATACGAACGCGGCCGGTATGTGACGATCGAGGACGATGAGCTGAAGGCATTGCAGATCGAATCGTCGAAAATCATCGACTTGGAGCGCTTTGTCGATCGGGACGAAGTCGACCCGGTCTATCTCGATACGCCTTACTATGTGTATCCCGATGGTGATCTAGCGGCCGAAACGTTCCGGGTGATCGGCGAGGCGATGGAGCACAAAAACAAAGTCGGGCTGGGCCGGGTGACAATGTCGGGGCGCGAAAGGCTCGTCCTCGTAGAACCGCGCGGCTCCGGGCTCGTTATGTCTATGGTCCGCAGCGCCGACGAGGTTCGCCCTGCCGAGTTCGGTCCGCCGCCCAAGGACGAGATCGATCCGGACATGGTGGCGATCGCCGAGACGATCATCGACCGCCGTTCCGGCCCCTTCGAGCCAACGACCTTTCACGACCGCTACCAAGACGCCTTGCGCGAACTCGTCGCACAGAAAACCAAGGGCCAGGGTGTTGCGCCGCGCGAGGTGGCGGAGCCGCCGAAGGTCATCAACCTGATGGATGCGCTCAAGCGCAGCCTCGCGCAGGAAGAGAAGGAACCGGCGCCGGCAAGGGAAGTTGCCGCGAAACCGACGCGCGCACCGGCCGCCTCAGACCGGCGCCAGCGGGCGCTGCTGCTGCCGGTTTCAGGTGGGGGGAAGAAAAAAGAGGAGCCGGTGGCGGAGCGCGCAGCACCCGCTCCGTCGCGGCGCAGGAAGGCCTCGGGTTAGTCACCGGAGCGCGCGGGCTTGACCGTTAGTCAAGCGTCATTGGCGATACGGCTTTCGGCCCGGCGAAATACTCGGAATGCACCGTGCTGCGCGGCCAATGACGAGACGCCGCTTCGGCTGCCCTCATCATCCCGGC
>JAFASL010000720.1 GCA_019244535.1 Alphaproteobacteria bacterium | reverse complement strand
GCCGAGGTCATCGAAAACGTCGAAGAGGAGGAGCACTGAGACGCTCGCATCCGCCGCCCGTAAATTTCTCCTTGCTGCTACGCGGCAGCGTTCCTAATTTTCGGTGCGCAACCGGATAGTGGGGCCATAGCTCAGCTGGGAGAGCGCTACAATGGCATTGTAGAGGTCACCGGTTCGATCCCGGTTGGCTCCACCAATTAACCCAAGGGCTTAGCTGAAATCAGCTAGGCCCTTCGGCTTTCCGTGGACACGATTTGGACGCGCCGTGGTCGATTTCGTGTCTGATCGACCTTCCCAGTTTTCGGATTTCGCAACGGCACTTTAGGGGAACACCGGCCTCGAAGTTCAAGTTCGGCACGCAGCTCGACCCATGCCACGCGGATCTTGTTTAATGCGATCGGCGACTGTTGGACCAAGGCCTCGTTCACCATGCAGAAGAATTACAGCTCTCGTCGAACGCCGGCTCGCAGCGGTCCACCGCACGGCGACCAAAGGGGCGCCAGCAAGGCGCCCCTTTTTTAAGATTGCCGCGGTTCCGGGGACACCTCAGGAGACGCAGCTATTTCTTCTTGGCTGGTTTCTTCTTCGCCTGAGCAAGACCCGAAGCAGCCTTGGATCGAACGTTGCCCTCCTTGCCGGGGCTCTTACTCGCAACCTTCTTTGAGGTAATCATAATCCTTGTCCTTTGGAACTAACCAGCAAGATGTCGTAATCGCAGTAGATTAAGGTAAGGTATACTTCACGAGACGCGACAGCCGCTCCTGGAAAGTGTCTCGCCGAAGCGGAAGGACCTCCGATTTGATCGGGGCGACCCTCTCCTTCAGCCGGCACTTTGAACGAGCAGCTCGTTAGCAACGCGCGCGCCCACCGGTTTAAGTAACCGGGTTTAACGGACCGGTCGAACGCCGCTAAACATTGAAACGGAAGTGCATGATGTCGCCGTCCTGGACGACGTAATCGGCGCCTTCCAGACGCATCCGACCGGCTTCCTTGGCGCCTTGCTCGCCGCCGTGCGCCGCAAAATCCGCAAACGAGATCGTCTCCGCGCGGATGAAGCCTTTCTCGAAATCGGTGTGGATGCGGCCGGCGGCTGGCGGCGCTCTGGTTCCTCGCTCGACCGTCCAGGCGTGGGCCTCCTTCGGACCCGCAGTAAAGAACGTGATCAAATCAAGGAGCGCGTAGCCGGCGCGGATCACCCGCGGCAGACCGGGCTCGGCGAGGCCGAGGGCTGCCAGAAACTCGCGCTTCTCGCCGGCGTCGGCGAGCTGCGCCAGCTCGGCCTCAATCGCTGCCGAGATGACGACCGTGCGAGCGCCGCGCCGCGCGGCATAGTCGGCGACCCGGGCGCTTTCGGCGTTTCCCGACGCGGCGCTCGCCTCGTCGACATTGGCGATGTAGAGAACGGGCTTGGCGCTCAGCAGCTGCAGCGAGCCGAGCTCGCTCCGCCGCTCGGGTGTGACAACAACATCGCGCGCCGGCTTGCCTTCGCGAAGCGCCGCCAGCACCGTCTCGATGGTGTCGAGCTGGCGCCTCGCTTCGCGGTCGCCGCCCCGCGCCCGCTTCGTCATAAGCAAGACGCGGCGTTCGAGGCTTTCGAGATCGGCGAGCATCAGCTCCATTTCGACCGTCTCGGCATCGCGGATCGCGTCGACCGAGCCCTCGACGTGAACGACGTTATCGCCGGGGAAACAGCGCAACACATGGGCGATCGCATCGACCTCGCGGACATGCCCGAGAAACTGGTTGCCGAGCCCCTCGCCGCGCGACGCGCCGCGGACCAGCCCGGCGATATCGACGAATTCGAGGTGGGTCGGCACGATCCTGGCCGATTTGGCGAGGCGGCCGGCGATCTCGAGCCGCTCATCCGGCACTGCGACCCGCCCGACATTGGGCTCGATCGTGCAGAACGGGTAATTGGCCGCTTCCGCCACGGCGGTCGCGGTCAGCGCGTTGAATAGGGTGGATTTGCCGACATTCGGTAATCCGACGATACCGCAACTGAAACCCATGCTTCGAACAGGCTCGCAAAGGTTTAAAGATGAGGACGCAGCGATATTTCTTCAGATGCTGGCCGGAGCCTGTCCTCGGGGCGATCAAAGGCGGGACCCGCGGGGCGAGATGACGAGACGGGTGCAAAGCCCCTTATGACTGAACCAATCGAGGAATATTGCATCAACTGAACCTTATCCGGCCGGTGCTGCCGCCGCGCTTGTCTATCCGCAGATCGATCCCGTCATGTATGACGACGATGTCCGATGGCAAGATGTTGACGTGCAGCCTGAGATCGTCAGCAAAACATGTGGCGAAGATTGCGGGTGCTCGGAGATATTAGGAACACACAAAAGGCCTTATAAAACGTATATGACTAATGCTTGCCTGTGGTGGTAATCGAAGGTGGTCTCAAGACCGAGTAAATTCTAGAATTTCTCTGGTGCCATTGACCAGTCGCTACTGCCCCAGCCTTTTTCGGAACGTAACGGCTTGTTCAAATTGCGCGGGGACGACCCGCGCGCTGCGTATGATAGCACAAATCTGGCGGAGCGCCCGGGGTAATGTCTCAAGGGAGGGCCCCATCGACCCCACATGTGGTTTAGCCAAGCAGCTTACCCGAACTGGGTTCCCGCGGTTCGCATGAATGATGAGATATCGGCACCGGCGTGCTTAAGTCAGAATCCTTTCGCTACGCCTTTGGGGCTACGCCGGATCCTCGGACGCTCGGTCATTTGGTGGTGCGAAGCGGCGGGCCACCTCGCTCATGAACGCTTCGGGGGTACCGGAGATGAGGAGCGGGATTGTCTCGGCGATTGCGCCGAGCAGCGGCTCGACCCAGCCGGTCCGCTCGCCTTCGGCAAAATTCTGCAACACGTAGGGCTGAACCAGTTCTTTGATTCCCGGGTGCCCGACGCCGATCCGCACCCGCCAGTAATCCGGTCCCAGCAGGGCGTCGATCGAGCGCAGGCCGTTGTGGCCGGCGCTGCCGCCGCCCCTCTTCACTCTGAGCTTGCCGGGGCGCAGATCGATCTCGTCATGTATCGCAATGACATTCTCCAGCGGGATCTTGAAAAAGCGGGCGGCATCGGCGACCGCTTCACCGGAGGCGTTCATAAAAGTTTGCGGCTTCAGCAGGAGCACCCGCTCGCCGCCGATCGGCGCCTCCGCGAGTTCGCCCTCGAAACGGTTGCGAAATCCCGAGACCCCAAAGCGGCGCGCGATCGCGTCTACCGCCATAAACCCCACGTTGTGGCGGTTTCGCGCGTAGCGGGCGCCGGGATTGCCGAGACCGGCGACGAGGCGCACTCAGCTTGCCGCGGGCTCTTCGGGCGCCGGCGCCGCCGTCGCAGCCGCAGCCGCCTCCTCACGCACCGCCGAGGAAGCCGCAACGCTCGCAATCGTAAAGTCGCGTTCGGTAATCGTCGGCCGGCAGCCTTCCGGCATGACCACCCGGCTGATGTGAATGCTGTCGCCGATTTCGAGCCCGTTCAGCTCAACGACGAGATGGCCGGGGATGCTGTCCACCGGGCAGTTGAGCTCGATCCCGTGGCGGACGATATTGAGAATGCCACCACGGCGAATGCCGGGCGACAATTCCGGATTGGTGAAGACGACCGGCACGGTAACCGTCACCCGCGCGTGACTGCCGACCCGCATAAAGTCGACATGCAGCGGCGCATCGGTTGCCGGATGGTACTGCACATCGCGCGGCAAGGTGCGGTGAACGACGTCGTTGACTTTGACGTCGACCAACGTGGCGAGGAAACCGCGGTTGGCGACCGCGCGCGACAGTTCGCGTGGCTCAAGGCTGATCAGCACCGGCTCCTGATTGTCGCCATAAATGATGCCGGGGACGCGCCCTGCGCGCCGCGTCGCCCGGGCGGCACCCTTTCCCGCGCGGACTCGCGGCACAGCGCTCAGGGTGGTGATCTCGGGCATTGGTCTGCTCCTCGGAACGGCGGAAAGCTGAGCCAGTTAAGATAAGGTCGGATCGGGTTATTGCCAGCACACCAGGCTGCCGCTGTGGACGCGGCCGCTGCGATCTTAATCGAACAGGCTCGAAACCGAGCGCTCCTCGCTGATCCGCTGCATCGCCTCGGCAATCAATGGAGCGATCGTCAATTGACGGACGTTGGGTGCGGCGCGAACCGCGTCGGTCGCAACGATGCTGTCGGTGATGACCAGCATCTCGATCGGCGATGCGGCAACCCGCGGTACGGCGTTGCCGGACAGCACCCCGTGCGTGACGTAGGCATAAACGGCGGAGGCCCCCGCCTCGACGAGCGCCACCGCGGCATTGCAAAGGGTGCCTGCAGTGTCGACGATATCGTCGACGAGGATGCAGCGGCGCCCGACGACGTGGCCGATGATGTTCACGACTTCCGAAACGCCCGCACGTTCACGGCGCTTGTCGACGATGACAAGATCGGCATCGAGACGGCGCGCGATATCGCGGGCCCGCACGACGCCGCCGACATCGGGCGAGACGATGACGAGATCCTGGCGGGAATGGCGGTCCCGGATGTCCTTCACAAGAACCGGCGACGCCCAAAGGTTGTCGGTCGGGATGTCGAAGAAGCCCTGGATCTGCCCGGAATGGAGGTCAAGGGTGAGCACGCGATCGGCGCCTGCGGCGGTGATCAGGTTGGCAACGAGCTTGGCCGAAATCGGGGTACGTGGAGCGGATTTTCGATCCTGCCGAGCGTAACCGTAATAGGGGATGACCGCCGTCACCCGCCTGGCCGAGCTGCGCTTCAGCGCATCCAGCGCGACGAGCAATTCCATTAAATTGTCATTCGCCGGGTACGAGGTCGGCTGAATGATAAAGACGTCCTCGCCGCGCACGTTCTCGTGGATTTCGACAAACACCTCCATATCGGAAAACCGGCGTACGCTGGCTTTCGTAAGTGGCAGGTCGAGACAGGCAGAAATCGCTTCCGCGAGCGGCCGATTGCCGTTACAGGCGAGAATCTTCATATCCGGATAACAACCGCCCGCGCCAACGGGTTCGGGGCCCGCGACTTCATTCGTGACGTATTTAACAACCCCCTGGTGGAAAGGCAACGCCTCAGGATCCGCCGGCCGGTTGCGGGGCGCCGCGGGCTACCAGCGTCATAATGCCGTCCTGCGCCGCGACTGCGACCGTGTAGGCGACGTCGCCCCAGGCGCCGTCCAGCAAGCCGGCAGGGACATCGTTTTCCTGGCCGACAGTGCCGATCTCGGTGCCGTCCTGGCGGCGTACATGCCAGACGATCTTGACATTCTGCTTGCCCGCCTTCGGTTTACCGACGGTCACATCTGCGGTGAGAACGAGATCGGCCTTGGCCTGCGGATCGCTGACAATGGCGATTTCCTGCTTCTTCAGAAGTTCGGTTATTGAACTGACCAGCGACTGATCACCATCTCCCGGCGCGCCCTCGACGCCGCGGATCAGAAGCCGCGTCCGTCCGCCGGTATCGGTCTCGGTCGGGGGCTCCTCCTGCAGCATTGCTGCCAATTGGCCGGCACTGGCGTCCGCCAGACGCGCGACTGCGTCCGCGCTTCCGACGTCCCAATCGTATGGTGCGGCATCGACCCGGTCGGCGAGGGCGCCGAGCTGCCGGCCCGAGGGGTCGCGAAGCTCCCAGAAGACAACGAGCGCGGCCTTTCCTTGCGATGGCGGCAATTCTTCTATCCGGCCGACGAGTTCATAACTGCCGATGCTCGCGGTCTTGTCGCTAGCCGCGATCTCCCGCTCCTGCAGTGCAGCGGCCATTGCCGGTCCGAGCTTCTCGGCCGTTGCCCGCGGGAGGCCCTCCACCGGGGCGATCGCCACGCTAGTGCTGTCGGGCATCGCCAAGATCGCCGCGCCGCGCCGCGGTACATCATCAGCAAACGGGTGTGGAAGCGGCTGACACCCCGCTATTGGCAGGAGCAAGGCGATCGGTAGTCTCGACAATCGAGACAGGCCGAACGGCATAACGAGCCGCTTGCAACCGGTCGTTTAATAGTGGACGCTAATTGCCCAACCCGATTGCCGACAACAGTCGTCCATATGCGGGTTCGCCGTGCAGGCAAGCACGCCTGTAGCTGAAGAACAACGCCTCGTCACCAACCGTATCGTTGGTGGTGCGCTCGATCTTTGTGATGCCGGCGCGAGCCAGCCGGTGCTCCACATAGCCCGGCAGGTCGAACATGAAATGGTCTTCTCGTGAGGCGGGCGAGAAAAACTCCGCGTTCTCGGGGTTGACCTTAAGAAATCGCTGACAAAACTCCGGCCCGACCTCATAGGAGGCCCGTGCGATGCAGGGACCGATGCCGGCGCGAATCCGGCCGCGGTTTGCGCCTAACGCCTCCATCCGGCCGACAGTGGCCTCAAGAACCCCGTCAAGCGCGCCACGCCAGCCGCTATGTGCTGCGCCGATAACCTCGGCGGAGGCATCCGCGAACAGAATCGGGGCACAATCGGCAGTCAGAATCCCGAGTGCAATCCCGGGAGTGCGAGCGACGAGCCCGTCGGCGCGCGGCGCTTCTTGGTGCGGCCAGGGCGCTTCCACCGTGATCACTGTGTTGCTGTGCACCTGATAGCAGGTCACCAGCCGGTCGGGCGAAAAACCGAGCTGCTCCGCCGCGATGGCGCGGTTCCCCGAAACTGTGCCCGGCGCGTCGCCGGATCCGAACCCGCAGTTCAAAGATTTGAACACGCCGTGGCTCAGGCCGCCTTGGCGAGTAAAGAAGGCATGGCGTATTCCGCAACTGTTATTAAAAAGGTCAAGAGTGATCATCGCCCGCCGGCTCACCTTTATCGACGCTCGGATCAAAGCCCGGAGGCGATGCCAGACCGGGGGAAACCAGCGCCATCGCCTTGAATACATCGCCCATTTCGGCCGGGTCCACCAAGCGCTCGAGACCGCTTTCAAGCACCTGCCGCTGGGCCGGCGCCGCTTGCGCGCTGAGCGCCGCGAGCCGCAGCGGAGCGCCGAGGGCTGTAAGAAACCGGCCCTGGTTGGCCGGCCCGTGGGCCTCGGCGCCAGCTCTGCAAGCGGCCTCGGCAAAGGCTGCAAAATCGACATGGGCACTGATATCGACGGTTCCCGGCGCGGCGAGTACCGAGACCGGACGATGGCGTTGCAGCCCGCGCAAAGTCGGGCCCGACGTGGTCGGGAAATACCCGTAATCAATAAACAGCGCGGCCCCCGGCTCGCGCGCGAAACGCGCACCGAGCGCGCTCGCCAGGGCAAGGGCGGCCGGGCAAATCTCGGCGATCGTACCGGGCCCGCCGCAGCGCAGGCTTTCGGGCACGAGAAGCCTCGCAACGGGGTTTGTGGGGCCGTCCACAAAAACGAGCCGATCCTCGGGATCGACCCCGACCATTCGCTCGGACCAGCCATAGGGTCCCTGGACGAACTGCCGGATCGGCAACGCGTCCAGGAACTCGTTGGCCACCACCAGCATTGGGCCGTCCGGAATGCCCTCGACCCGCGGGACCCATTCAGGACGCGCTTGGGAGAGGCGCTGTTGCTGTTCGGCGCGCAAAGCCGGACTTGCCTCGACCAGAAAGATACGAAGCGCGCGGCGAAATTCCGGCAGCCTGTCTGCCGCACGCAGCAAGTCGCTCATCAACAGGCCGCGGCCGGGCCCCAGCTCCGCCAAAATCACCGGGTCCGGCCGGCCGGTCATATCCCACAGCTGGGCGCACCACACCCCGATCAGCTCGCCGAAGATCTGGCTGATCTCAGGCGCGGTCGTGAAATCGCCAGAGGCTCCGATCAGATGGCGACTCGCATAATATCCGCCCTCCGCGTCATGCAGCGCCATCGCCATATAAGCGGCGACAGTGAGCGGGCCCTCGGCGCGGATCCGCCTGGCAATTTTCTTCGTGAGACCTGCGCTCACGAACGGGCGGGAACGGGCGCCCGCAACGCCCAGGCGATGATCAGCACGCCGGCGATCAGCAGCGGGATCGACAAAAGCTGGCCCATCGTCGTGCCAAAGATCAGAAAGCCCAATTGCGGGTCGGGCTCGCGGAACAGTTCGCCGGACATGCGGGCCGCTGCATAGCCTATCAGAAACAGCCCGGTCACCACACCGGGGCGCTGCCGCGCATGCAGGCGCTCGGCGGCGAAGAGGAGACCAAACAGCAATAGGCCCTCGCAAAAGGCCTCGTAGAGCTGGCTCGGATGCCGTGGTACCGGACCGCCATTCGGGAAAATCATCGCCCAAGCCACATTGCTGGGCCGGCCATACAGTTCGCCATTGATGAAATTGGCAATGCGGCCAAAAAACAAGCCGATCGGGATCGCCTCGGTGATGATATCGGAGAACGCAAATAAAGGTATTCCTCGGGCGCGCGTGAACAGCACGATGGCAAGCGTCACGCCGAGCGCTCCGCCATGGAACGACATCCCGCCATGCCAGACGTAAAGAGCCTCGAGCGGATGATAGACGTAGTAGCCCGGCTTATAGAACAGGACGTAACCGATCCGCCCTCCGAGCACGACACCGAGCGTCGCCCATACCAGAAAGTCGTCGACATCCTGCCGCGCAACCAGGTGTGGTGGTCGTCCCGCCAGTCCGAGGCAATAGCGCCAGCCGATCAGCAACCCCACGATATAGGCGAGTGCGTACCAGCGTACGGCAAAGGGGCCGATCGAAATCGCGATCGGATCGATCGCGGGAAACGGGATTGCGAGGAGGGGCATGGACGAGCGAGCGAGTGCGAGACGACGAACTGCCAACGGCTCGGCGCGTTATAGGGAGAGAAAGCCGGATCGCCAAGAACCCCGCAGCGGTCTCCGCCTCAGCCGGAGATCATTGCGCTGGTTGCGCTCTAGCGGCGGGATAAGCGAGATATCTGGATATTTTCCAACTGCCGTCCGCCTGATGACGGAAAATGTCGACCGCCGGCTCCTCGATGGTTTCCTGCGGGCTTCCCGCGCGATCGATTTCGAGTGTCCACACGAGTCTAACGACCGCCGAGTTGCCAGAAACCACGATCTCGTTTATCCGCACCGAATACCGGAATCTCGCTCCCAGATCTCGCAATGCCGTGCGCAGCATTTCGCATAGAGAGGCGAAATCACGCGCCGGCTCGCCCTGATAATTGGCGACGATGTCCGCCGCAAAAAGATCGCAGACCTGTTGCTCGTCACGAGAGTTGAATGCCGACCGCCAGTTCTCAATCGCGGAGAGGATCGCGTCCTCGGCCGCTTCGGCGGGCTTGGCCGCCGCCGGAGGAGAAAGCGGCAACATCGCCGAGGCGACGACGACTAACGCCGCTGCTAACCGCCGCAGGCGGCCGCAGCCACCAACGGCCCATTGTGGCAGGACCGAGCATTGGCCACTGTCAGCAATGAGGCTGAACGGCGACCGGATGAACGGATCCGAATGCTCACCGGCGCCCGCTCTGTAGCCGCAACTTGGAGGCTCAGCCGGCCGCGGCCCTGAGTTTTCCAATCGGCTGATCGACAAGGTCGGGTTCTGGAGGAGAAACGGCCGGGCTGTCGTCTGCTTCCTCTCGCAGAGCGAGGTTGCCTTTGATCGCATCGAGGATCTCGATCACCGTGTCGCGCGCGTGCTCCGCCATCCCTGAGAACGCTTCCTCGCGAATTGCCTCATTAATCGCAAGAATTTGCGTGACCACCGGCTGAGCGGCGGGTGTCAGCCACAAGGTCCGCACGCGCCGGTCCGTTGGATGGGCACGTCGTTCGACCAGCCCCTCCTCGTGAAGCTTGTCGAGCATTCGAACAAGGGCGATCGGCTCGATGTCGAGCCAAGCGGCAACCTCGGCTTGGCTGACGCCCTCATTTCCGGCGATGTTGAGTACGACTGCTGCCTGCTGGCGCGTGATCGGCAGGCCCATTTGCCGGGCCCGCCGCTCGAACCGCCGCTTGATCAGCCGCGAGACGTCATGCACGAGAAAGCCGAAGGCGCGGGCGACCTCGCTCGGGTTCCGCTTGGGCCTGCCTTCAGGCGCTTGGCCTCGCGGCGTTGCCGCGTGGATCCGATCACTCGGCGCCATGACGGCCCTCCGCAAGGGCAGGTCTGCGGCCATCCGAAAGGGCTTCCTGCATCCGTGAAGGGCGATACGGACGGCCGACCCAGCGTGAGAACCGTTCGAGATACAGATAGATGACCGGCGTCGTGTAAAGCGTCAGCCATTGCGAAACCAGCAGCCCGCCGACGATTGCGATACCCAGCGGGCGGCGGAGCTCGGACCCAGCACCTTGGCCTAAGGCGATCGGCATGGCGCCGAACAACGCCGCGAAAGTGGTCATCATGATCGGCCGGAAGCGCAATAGGCAGGCCTGGTGGATTGCCTCCTGCGGGCTCTTGCCTTCGATCCTCTCCGCCTGCAGCGCGAAGTCGATCATCATGATCGCGTTTTTCTTGACGATGCCAATCAACAAAATGACGCCGACCATGGCAATCACACTCAGGTCATAGTGAAGCAGCATCAACGCCAGCAGAGCGCCCACGCCGGCAGACGGCAACGCCGACAAGATTGTGATTGGATGGATGTAGCTCTCATAGAGCATGCCTAAGACGATGTAGACGACGAGGATCGCAGCCGCGACGAGGAGCGGTGTCGAGGATAGGGAAGCTTGGAAGGCTTGCGCCGTGCCCTGGAACGAAGCGTCGAGCGTCTGCGGCACGCGAAGCTTCCTCATCATCGCCTGGATCTTGTCGACCGCTTCACCGAGCGCCACTCCGGGCGCCAAGTTGAAGGACAGTGTCACCGCCGTGAACTGTCCTTGATGGTTGACAGAGAGGGGCTCGACTTTAGACGTGATATGCGCGAACGCGCTCAGCGGGACCTGTGTCCCGCCAGGGCCGGAAATATAGATTTTCGACAGCGCCGTCGGATCTTCCTGATACTCCGGCTGAACCTCCAGGATTACTTTATACTGACTCGTAGAAGTGTAGATCGTTGTGACCTGGCGCTGGCCAAAGGCGTCGTACAGCGTCTCATCGATCAGCGAGGGGGAGATCCCCATTCGGGACGCGGCGTCGCGGTCGATCTCGATAGCAAGGTGCGGTGCGGCGATTTGCTGGTCAGAGGCGACGTCTTCGAGCTCCGGCATCTTTCTCATTTCACGTTCGATGATCGGCGCCCAATGATTTAGCTCTTCGACATCGGTATCGGTCAGCGTGTATTGGTAGAGCGTCCGGCTTAAACGGCCGCCGATACTGATGTCCTGCCCGGACTGCATGAAGAATTTGATGCCTTCGACCGCAGTCACCTTGGGCCGCAGGCGGCGAATAATCTGGCTCGACGTTTCTGACCGCTGATCGTGCGGCACCAGTTGAATGAACACGCGGGCGGTGTTCTCAGTCGGATTGTAAGAGCTGGCCCCGGTAAAGGCGAAGACGCCGGAAACCGCGGGATCGTGCCGAACGATCTCGACGATCTTGTGGACGTGACCCGCCATGGCCTTGAATGAGCTGTCTTCTCGCGCGTCCGCCTGGCCAAAGATAAAGCCGGTGTCCTGCTCAGGAAAAAACCCCTTGGGGATGGTCACGTAAAGGTAACCCGTTGCGACGATCAGCACGAGCGTCGATAGAAACGTCGGCAACTGATGGCGCAAGACAAATCGCAACCCGCGATCATAAAGGTTGAGAAACCCGACGAAGAAGCGCTCGGCCAGCTGGTTGAGGCGACCTGATCCGTGCAGACCCTGCTCTTTTAGGAAGAGGGAGCACAGGACGGGAGTAAGGGTCAGCGAGACAAACGCCGACGCGATCACCGCGACTGATACCGTCACCGCAAACTCGCGGAACAGCCTGCCAATAATCCCGCCCATGAATAGCAGCGGGATGAAGACGGCAATCAGTGAAAAGGTGATCGAGATAATCGTGAAGCCGATTTGACCCGCACCTTTGAGCGCGGCATCAAACGGCCGGTCGCCCTGCTCGATGTAGCGAACGATGTTTTCGATCATGACGATCGCATCGTCGACAACAAAGCCGACGGAGATTGTCAAAGCCATCAGCGAGATGTTGTCGAGGCTATAGCCGACGGCATACATGACCCCAAAGGTGGCGAGCAACGACAGCGGCACCGCCAGACTCGGGATCACGGTCGCCCACAAAGTCCGCAAAAACACAAAGATGACGATGATCACCAGCCCGATCGTCAGCATCATCGTGAATTGGACATCATGCACGGCCGCCTTGACGACCAGCGAACGGTCTGAGACGAGATCGACCTTTATCGAGGGCGGGATCGCTTCTTCGAGCCGCGGCAGCAGCATCTGGATCGAATTCACCAGATCGATCGTGTTGGCCCCCGGCTGGCGCTGGATCGCCAGCCCCTCGGCGGGAGTGTCGTAGTACCAAGCTCCAATGCGCTCGTTTTGCACCGAATCGACAACATCGCCAATATCCTTGAGGCGTACCGGCGCACCGTTGCGGTAAGCGACGATGACATTGCGATAGGCGTCGGCATTGAAGAGCTGGTCGTTCGTGTCGAGCGTGAAGGTCTGGTGCGCGTTTTCGAGAACGCCCTTTGGCCGGTCGACGGTTGCGGTCAGCAAGGCATTGCGCACGTCTTCCATACCGATGCCGCGTGAGGCCAGCGCACCGGGGTTGACCTGAATATGCGGGGCATACGGCCGCTGCCCGAAGATGCGGGCCTCCGACACACCTTTTAATGTCGAGATCTTTTGCGCGAGAATCGTGTAGGCATAATCGTCGACGCGGTAGATCGGCAATGAGTCGGAATGCACGGCATAGATCAGCACCGGGCGATCCGCCGGGTTGGTCTTTCGATAGGTCGGCGGCGTGGGCAGGTCTTTCGGGAGCACGCCGCTCGCCGCATTGATCGCGGTTTGTACGTCCTGCGCGGCGGCATCGATGTTGCGTTCGAGATCGAATTGCAAAGTGATCGACAAGGACCCAATACCGCTCGTCGACGTCATCTGGTCGAGCGCGGGGATAGTTGCGAATTGCTGCTCGAGTGGGGTTGCGATCGCCGATGCCATCGTGTCCGGACTGGCGCCGGGGTAATTGACCGAGACGACGATGGTCGGAAAATCTACCTTCGGCAACGCTGCGACCGGCAGGAGACCATAAGCTCCGATGCCGAACACCAGTACCCCCAACATCATCAGCGATGTTGCGATCGGCCGGCGGATAAAGGGCTCCGAAATGCTCATTGGCGATCGCCTTCGTTATTTTTCAGACGCTCAGATGCTTGCTGTTAACCGCCAAAGCGACCGTTACCCGGCCGCGCCTGTAGGAGCGGAAGGCGCTTGGGGAGTCACGCGAGCACCGTTGGTCAGCCGGTACTGACCGTCGACTACGACGCGCTCACCAGGGGCAAGGCCTTTTGTGACGACGGCAATGCCGTCCTGAATCGAGGCGACTTCGACATCGCGGCGCTCGACCGTGTTGTCTGCCTTGATG
>JAFASL010000653.1 GCA_019244535.1 Alphaproteobacteria bacterium | reverse complement strand
GTGGGGCGGCGAACATCGTTCCGGCATCGAGCAAGGTCCACGACCCGAGCGGTGCCGTCGGCGGCGGCGACCCGAAGACGAGGGGTTTGGCTGAGACTCTCGGCAACTGCTGCTGGATCAGCATTGCCCGCCGGTAATGCCGCGGGGCGTAGACAGCCCAGTTGCGCTGGATTGCCCGCAATCTCGCGGCCGCGTCCGAAATCGACGCTACCGGGATCTCCTGCGGGTCGAGCCAGGTATTGGCGGACCATGCCGCGGGCCGCGGCGGCCCGGAGGTGATCAGCAGCCGGCCATGCCGCGCGTCGGCACCGCCGAGCTCATGTTCGAGCTCCTCGGCAAATCCCTCGGCGGCGAGATAGGCAGTGCGAACCGTCACGTCACCAGCATTGCACGCCGGGCTTGGCGCGTCGCGGCGCATTTGCCAAACTCGCCGCATGGCCATTGATCCCGAAATCACTGCACTCACACGTGCCATCGAGCGGGCGCGCCGCGCGGTCGTGTTCACCGGCGCCGGCATCAGCACCGAGTCGGGGATTCCCGATTTCCGCAGCCCCGGCGGGATCTGGACCCGGATGGCGCCGATCGACTTCTCGGATTTTCTCGCTTCGGAAGAAGCGCGCCGCGAAACCTGGCGCCGGCGCTTTGCGATGGAAGAAACCTTTCGCGCCGCGGCGCCGAACCGCGGCCACCGCGCCGTCGCCGAGCTGGTCCGCCGCGGCACCGCGGCGGCGGTCATCACGCAGAACATCGACGGCCTGCATCAGGGCTCCGGCGTCCCCGACGAGCAGGTCATCGAATTGCACGGCAATACGACATACGCGCATTGCCTCGACTGCAAGGCGCGATACGAGCTCCATGTGCTCCGCATCGCCTTCGAGCGCGACGGTGATACGCCGCTCTGTGACGACTGCGGCGGTTATGTAAAAACCGCGACAATCTCGTTCGGCCAGGCGATGCCGGTGGAGGCGATGCGGCGCGCCGAGACCGAGACGCGCGCCGCCGATCTGTTCATCGTCGCCGGTTCGTCATTGGTGGTCTACCCGGCCGCCGGCTTCCCCGAACTCGCCAAACACAACGGCGCGAAGCTGGTCATCATCAATCGTGAACCGACCGGCCTCGACGCAATCGCCGACCTCGTGCTCAACCGGTCGATCGGCGAGACATTGGGCACCGCCGTCGGGGTTGATTGACTGTCCGCCGGTCGGGCCGCTGGGCTAGAGGCCAGCCGCTGCAGTCGGCTCTGCGACCGCCAGCAACTCCCTGCCAAACAAGTCCCGTTTGCGCGCGCAAGCGGCCAAACCCCGCCACCGCAAGGTCCAGCCCGTCGGCAAAGGCATCAATGAACCGTATCGGGTTGTCCGAACCGACATAGTCATCCGCTGCCTCCGCCAAAAGCAGCAGCTGCGAGCGGTCGTGACCAGTTGTGCCCGCCGCCCGACGAAACTGTTGGGAATCTTTACAGCTTGCGATCTGCCGCGCGCGAGAATGGCGGAATTCCGCGTCTCCAGGACGCGGCATGATTATTGCTAATCTATGGTGTTTACGGGATCAGGACACAATTAGGGCGAGGAATAGACATATGCACAATTGGCTTCCGAAGAGCACGCACCACTTGGCTCCGGCGCTGATCACTGCCGTAATCGGGGTGTCGTGGGCCGCCGCGCCTACGCAGGCAAGCACTATGTATATGATTAACGAATCCGGCACGACTCCTATTGTTTCGGGTGAGAACTCACCATTGTCGGATACCGTTAGCGGGACCATCACAACCGACGGTACGATCGGCGTTCTTCACTCGAGCAACATCCTCAGTTGGGACCTCGACATCACCGATAATCTCCAGCCGGCGAATGACGTCGTCTTGACACCTTCGAATTCTGCGCTCGTCGAGGATGTGGGCAATGGTCTGACCGCGAGCGCCACCGGACTCTTCTTTAACTTTAGCGCCAGTGGCGCTGAATTCCTGATTCAGGGCACAACACACGGCGTGTTCTCTGGCTATCAGTATTTCTGTTTCTCAGCCACCGGCGGTGCCTGCGCTGCCGGTGAAACGATCGTGCCGTCCTACTACGCAGTGGATGGAGTGAAAGTTACGGGATTAACCGGTACCCTGCCGCTGCTTCCACCGTCAAACGGCGCGGTGCCGGAACCTGCGACGCTGTCACTGTTGGGCATAGGCCTCGCTGGTGTCGGGTTGATGAGGCGGCGCAAAGCAAAGTAATCGCCACATTGCGTCGATACAGAAACCCCGGCCATGCGCCGGGGTTTTAATTTTAAGTTCGCGACTTTCCAAAATTTAAGATTTGTGTGCGGGCGCTAACGTCGCATTCGGATTAACCGTTGATTTCGCTGTCGGGTCGGTCGTTCCACTCTGGCTTTCGGCACCATTTCGTCGATTCTGGGCTTCGGGGTCGTTTCTTCGTCTCTGGGTTTCAGCGCCGAGGACGAAAGAAGCGACGCTGCTGAAAATCGCGATACAACCGTCCGGCCGCAGAATGCCCAGCCCTGTTAAAATTGCGGTAGCGATAACGATTAGGATAATAGTGCTTAGCGCCGGGAGCGCTAGGAAAAGAAGACTGAACCCTCCGGCACCAGCCACAGGGAGGGAGAGGCGAAACTACTCTACCTACGTGTAAATGCGACTCCTATAACTACTATCGCTAGACCAATCAAAGCCGTCACGGATAGAACAACATAGGGAATTGCTGTAGGGTCCATGTTCCCTGCCTTCCAACCCTGTCCGTCTACCGGGCCGCTTACGCTCTATCTACGCTCTTTGTCGTCCTCATGGCGAGGCAGAACGAGGTGCGCTTGAAATGTTGCGTAAATTACGACTTTCGTCAAATCTTGTAGCCCTAGAATTTCAA
>JAFASL010000563.1 GCA_019244535.1 Alphaproteobacteria bacterium | reverse complement strand
GCGCGGTCATTTCGGCATGACGCGCGCAATCGCCGGGCGGGTTGTCGGAGGGAGCCTTCACGAGTTCGGCGAGAAAGGCGAGCTGCCGGGACCGCTCGGACTCCAGAAAGCGGTGTATCTCAGATTCGGTTTCGGACATGCTTCCTGTCCTCCTGGGAGTGCGGCTCAGTTCGCGCGAAGGCGCGAAGGATCGAAGTGATGCAGGAAGTCGATCAGGACCCGCACGGCCGTATCCGCGTCCGCCGTGGAGATCGACTCCGCCGGGTTATGGCTGATGCCGCCCTTGCATCGCACGAACAGCATGGCGATCGGACAAAGTGAGATCATCGCCAGCCCATCGTGCCCCGCGCCGCTCGGAAGCCTGAGCGGCGTGATGCCGGCGCGGCTGACCGCTGCTTCAAGTTGCTCGATCAAAGCGGGGTGACATCCGGCGGCCGGCTCGTCATAAGTGCGTTGCACATCAAGTCGGACGCGCCGCTGCCCGGCGATTTCCTCGAAAGCCTTCTCAAGCCTGCCGATCGCGTCGGCGCGGACGCGATCGCTCGGGCTGCGGATGTCGAGCGTAAAGCGGCTCGAAGAAGGGATGACGTTCGCCGCTCCGGGCAGCGCTTCAATGCATCCCACCGTTGCGACGAGCTGGTCGGTTTCTCCGGCGAGATGTTCGATCGCCAAAATCATCTCCGCCGCCGCGCAAAGCGCGTCCTGCCGTAGCTGCATGGGAACCGTGCCGGCATGGCCCGCGACGCCCTCGACCGTTATGGCGAAACGGCTGGCGCCGCTGATCGCGGTTACCAGACCGAGCGGCAGCTTCTCGGTCTCCAGAACAGGCCCCTGCTCGGTGTGCAATTCGCAGTACGCGAGCGCCTGCTGCCGCCGTCGCGAGACCCGAGGATCGTCGATCGGGGCGCAGCCGAACTGCTGCAACGCTTGCCGGATGCTAATCCGGTCGGCGTCCATGGCGTCGAGTGTTGCGGGATCGAGCGTACCGGCAATCGCGCGCGAACCCGTCAGCGTGACGGGAAAACGCACCCCCTCTTCGTCGCCGAACGCGATGACTTCGATCGCGAACGGCAGACGCTCTCCGGCTGCATGCAGAGCCGACACGGCCTCGATTGCCGCGATCACGCCGAAGCAGCCATCGTATTTGCCGGCGTTCCGCACGGTGTCGATGTGGGAGCCGAGCAGCAGAGCCGGCAAACCCGGCTCGCGCCCCTCGTGACGGCCGACGACATTGGCCACCGCGTCAATGCGGGCCTCCATTCCGGCTTCTTGCATCCACACCTGGGTTTGCTTCGCCGCCGATTTGTGTTCCGCCGATAAATAGAGGCGCGTCAGGGCGGTGCGATCGGTGGAAAAGCGAGCCAGCTCCTCCAAGCGCGCCATGACCGCCTCGCCGGGGCTGCGCGTGTGACGCGAGTCCGTCGGTGCCATGTTTGTTTCCCCCTTCCCCCTCAAGGGCAAGAATTCTACCGTTCGCGGCGGCGCGTTTCACCGCGCTCCGATGCTCGTCAGATCGCAGGAGTGGTCGCATCGACCGGCGCGGTCTCGACCGGCTCGGCGAGCAGCTCTTCCGTTGAAAGGTGACCGGCAAGGACCTGTTTCGCCCGCACCCGATCGATATCGCCTTCCCAGGCCGCGATAACCACGGTTGCCACGCAATTGCCGATCAGATTGCAGATGGCCCGGCCAATGCCCATGAACCAGTCAACGGACAGCACCAGCACGAGCCCGATCGCCGGAATGACGGGGATGGAAGAGAGCGTAGCCGCCAGGACCACGATGGCCGATCCCGGAACGCCGTGCGCGCCTTTGGACGTGAGCAGCGATACGCCGAGTACAAGCAGCAGATCACCTGTGGAGAGCGGGGTGTTGGTCGCCTGCGCGATGAAAATGGCCGCCAGAGTCAGATAAATCGAAAACCCGTCAAGGTTGAACGAATATCCGGTCGGGATGACGAGCCCGACTGTCGAGTCCTTGATGCCCATGGCTTCAAGTTTCCGCATGATCTGCGGAAGCACGGCGTCCGACGAAGCGGTTCCGAGCACGATCAGCAGTTCTTCCCGCAGATACTGGAGGAACCGAAAAATGCTGAATCCGGCAATTCGCATCACGCTGCCGAGCACGAGCACGACGAAGAGAGCGGCAGTGACATAGAAGAGGACGACCA
>JAFASL010000388.1 GCA_019244535.1 Alphaproteobacteria bacterium | reverse complement strand
GGAAGCGCCTCCGGAGCTGACTCGGACCACTCTCGCAGTCCTCTTTGTCGGCGGGCTGATCGCGGCTTCTGCCTGGATCTTGTGGCCATTTCTGCCCGCGGTCATCTGGGCGACGACGCTGGTTGTTGCGACGTGGCCCATTATGCTGCACGTCCAGCTGCGGCTCTGGCACAAGCGCGGGATGGCGGTTGCGGTGATGACCTTTGCCCTGCTGGTGATCTTTGTCCTGCCGTTCTGGCTGGCGATTGCCACCATCACGCAACATTTCGATCAGATCGCCGGCTGGATGACGTCGCTTGCGTCCTTTCAATTGCCGCCGCCGCCGCATTGGCTGACCGGCTTACCGTTTTTTGGCGAACAGGCCGCCTCGCTATGGGCAAACGCTGCGGCTAGCGGCGTCGAGCCGTTGCTCGCCAAAGCAGCGCCCTATGCCGGCAGCGCGGCAGCCTGGCTCGTCAGCGCGTTGGGCGGCTTCGGCGTCCTGTTCGTCCAGTTTGTGCTGACCGTCGTTATCGCGGTGATCCTCTACGGCAGCGGAGAGCACGCGGCCACTCTCGCCCGCCAGTTCGGCCGCCGGCTCGCCGGCGAGCGGGGTGAGCAATCGGTTCGTCTGGCGGGCCAGGCGATCCGCAGTGTCGCTCTGGGAGTTGTCGTGACCGCAGTGGGGCAATCGGTGCTGGGCGGTCTTGGGCTGGCATTGGCCGGCGTGCCGTTCGCGGCGGTGCTGACGGCCGTGATGTTCATGCTCTGCATTGCCCAGTTGGGGCCGTTGCCGGTGCTGGTGCCGGCAGTAGTTTGGCTCTATTGGAGTGGCGAATCGGTGTGGGGTACTGTCCTTGTCATCTGGAGCGTGCTGCTCAGCACAGTTGACAGCGTCGTGCGTCCATTGCTGATCCGCAGGGGCGCCCATTTGCCCTTGTTTCTTCTGCTTGGGGGGGTAATCGGCGGTCTCATCGCTTTTGGTCTGGTCGGAATCTTCCTCGGCCCGGTGGTGTTGGCGGTAGCGTATACATTGCTGCTGTCGTGGCTAGCCGAGGCAAATGCGCCAACAGAAAGCGAGACTGCACAGATCGCTGTTGACGGGTACAGCAGGCGGGAGCCCTCGATTATGAATGAGCTTGGTTCGAAGGAGTGAGTGCGATGGCATGGGGAATTTCTAATTTCTGCAAATTGGTCTGTTTTTCCGTCCTGCTGCCGGTCGCGGGTATCGCGAATGCGCAGACGCCGGCGAATACTTCACCCGCGCAACCTCCTCGTTTTCTCGTATATTTTGATGAGTTCAGCGCCAACCTGTCAGACGAGGCCAAGGCCACTATCGCCGATGCCGCAAAACGCGCCCGCGACACCGGCGCCAAAACTCTTGTCGTGCAGGCGCGAGCGAGCGCCACCGGTAGACCGGAGACGAACAAATTTCTCGCGCAGACGCGCAGCTCGATTGTCGCGGACCAGCTTGAGGATGACGGTGTTGCGCGGACGATGATCCGGCAGGAGCCGATCGGACAGACGGGGTCAAGCGACCCCTCCGTCTACAATAGGCGGGTCGATATAATTCTTGAGCGCTGAGGCGCTGGCTTGCGCCGGTGGCAGCGGACGGGAGGAACAAAGCCCAGAGCCGGTATCGCAGATAGTTGTGCGTTTCCAGTCCAAGAGTATACTACGCGCCATAGTAATAACACGCCCCGCCGCGCCAGCGGACGAGGCCACATGTCGAACAGGAAGGCTCGTGCGATGGATATCAACGTCGCCACCGGCTCTTTACCTTGGTATCGCTCGCTCAGCCGTCAGCAGTGGGGGGTGCTGGTGGCCTCCAACCTGGGCTGGCTGTTCGATGGTTTCGAGCTTTACGCGCTGTTTCTGACAGTCGGCTTCGCGCTGCACCAGCTACTCGACGCGGCGCAATATAACGAGATCCCGCGTTATGCAGGCTATATCCTCGCGACCACGGTCTTCGGTTGGGCCACTGGCGGCGTGATTGGGGGCGTTATCGCCGATTACATCGGGCGAAAGCGCACGATGATCTTGGCAATCCTGGCGTATTCGTTGACGACGGGGTTGAGCGCATTGGCCTGGAATTGGCTATCCTTTGCCGTGCTGCGCTTTCTCGTTGGGGTAGCGATCGGCTCGGAGTGGGCGACCGGAGCCTCGATTGTCTCGGAACTCTGGCCCGATTATGCCCGCGGCAAGGGCGGCGGTCTCCTCCAATGCGGCGCCGGGATTGGCGGCATTCTTGCCTCGGGCGTGTGGCTGGCGGTCGGCGGGGTCGGCCCCAATGCATGGCGGTGGATGTATCTGATTGGTGTGCTTCCGGCTCTGGCTACCTTTTGGATCCGGCGTGGGATTCCCGAGTCGCCCCGCTGGGAGGCGGTGCGGGAGCGCCGCTACGCGGCGCACGCCCTGCGGCGCACTGGTGCGCCGCTTGAAGGGGAGAATGTGGCGCTGACGCGCTTCACGGTAGTCGATTTATTTGCCGATCGGGCGGTCCGCCGGCCGTTGATCTGCGCGTTCGTGATGATGCTCTCTGTAACTTTCGCCTTTTGGGGCGTCGGAACGTTCATTCCGACCTATGTTGGCTCCGCCGCCGCAAAAAGCGGTCTGTCAGCGCCGTATTGGTCGGCCTGGGCCGGGTTGATCACCAGTATCTGCGGGGTTGCCGGGTTTATCAGCCTCGGGTTTCTCGCCGACAACCTCGGCCGGAAGCCCGCCGCGATGCTATTCTATTTTATGTGTCTAGTCCTTACTCCGATAGTCTATCTATGGGCGTGGAACTTTACTGTGCTGTTGCTCTGCGTCGGCATCTTTGGCTTTTTCAGCCTAGGGATCTGGGCGTGGGCCCCGATCTGGTTGCCGGAGCTGTTTCCAACCCGCATGCGGGGTACGGCAGTTGCGTTCTGCTTCAACGCGCCGCGCTTCATTTCCTGCATCGGGCCGGTGATCGCCGGCACCTTGATTGTCAGCCTCGGCGGCTACGGACCCGCAGCCACGATAGTCGGTTTGTTCTTTATTCTCGGGTTGGCGGCGGCACCCTTCCTTCCCGAGACCAAAGGAAAGCCACTGCCCGAAACCCTGACGCCGGCACTTCGCGCAGGAGCGGCGTGACCCGCTTACCAGCCGATTGTCAACGCGCCGTCCCGCATCTCGAAGCTTTTCAGGCGCTTCAGGAAGCTCATCCCCAGCAGCGATTGGTCGAGATTTTCGATCACAGCCGCCGGAACGTTGTCGACCGCAAGCTGCTCGATGCGGATTTCACGCAGCAGGACCGGCGCAAAACGAACCGTGCCATTGGCAGTATGCGTGAGCTGACTGAAGACCAGCTCGCTGCGACCGATGCCCGCTGCCTGCGCATCGTCGAGGGTTAGGGCGACGAGGCTCGCTCCGGTGTCCACGACAAGGCGTAGGGGTGCGCCATTGATCATGGCCATCAGGCTAAAATGGCCGCGGCGATCGGCGCGGTACACGAGAGAGCGGCTGGAAGCCGGTCGGAGGACGGTGAGATTGGCGGGAGTATTGGTCGGCGGCGTGGCGGCGCCCGGGGCCGGCGACGCGGGTTTGTCCGAGGCCGTCGTAGGCCGGAGATTCCAGAAGATCCAATTGTAAATCTGACCGTCCGCGTACTTTACTTGGCACAGCTTATTGTCATCGGCGACGATTATACCGGTCTTGCCCTCTCTATCGACAACCTGCTGTCCGGCGACACACTTCGTCAATTCCTGCGGCAAGGCGGAGACCGAGCTGGCGGCCAGTACAACAAAGGGCAGAATCACCCTGTTCATGACACCGCCTCTCCCTCGGATTGACGCCGAGCCTGTCCAAGCATACAGCGTGGCACAGAAATGTTACCCTTATGATGACTAATGCATGTTCGGTGACTTAGGGAAATGCCGCAGATCAAGTTGAAAGTTGTCCGCGACGCGGTTTCGCCGCCGCCCTGGAGCGCGCCGTCCGGCGCCGGACCGCTGTTTACCGGCAACGGCGACACCGATTATGTATGCGGCGTTTGCGAGTTCGTCATCGCCGCCCATATGGGCGCGGGACAGCGCGTCGCCTCTATCGAGACGGAATGTCCTTGCTGCGGGGCGGTCAATGAAGTGTCTATTGGCACGGATTAGTGATGCCGCTCGGTCAAACCGGCCGGCAGAGTTTTGGCGGAGCGCGCTTCACCGTCTGTCGCCCGCGCTTGAAGACCGCCACCGGGTGCCGGATCTCAGCCACCGCCTGCTGGGGCGAGTCGGCATCAATGACGACGATATCCGCCGGGTGGCCGACAATGATCCCGTAATCCTTCAGGTTGAGAAGCCTGGCAGAGCGTTCGGTCAGCATCGCAAAGATTTCGCGCAGCTGTTGCGGTTGCCCGATCTGCAGGACATTGGCATGCAGATTGGCCATGCGGATCAGCGAGCAATCGCCATAGGGTGTCACCGGATTGAGCACGTTGTTGGTTGACAGCGAGCAGTTGACGCCGTGCTCGACCAGGAAATTGGCGTCGGCCACGCCGCGGCGGACATTGTGGTCCTGGTCCCGCCCCATGACGAAAAGGTCGGTCAACGGCAAAACGGTGACCGCGACCCCGGTATCAGCGAGGCGGCGACCGAGCGAGGCGACCTGGTCTGGCGGCATCGTCGACAATTTCGCCATATGACCGACCACGACCCGGCCGCCTCGGCGGTATTGCTCGGTGAGCTCGCAAACCAGCGGGATGTCCATCGCCTCGGGTGTGTCGCCGACATCGAGGTGGATGTCGATATCAACGTCGAATTCGCGAGCGAGCTCGAAAATTCGCCGGATCTGGCCGGCATGGTCGGTGTCGTATCGCGGGGCACCCCCGATAGCCTTGACGCCGCGTTTCAGCGCTTCGACCAACAGCTCGTCGGTACCGGGATAATTGGTCAGACCGTCCTGCGGAAAGACACAGATCTCGATATCGATCGCCCAGCGGTATTCGGCGATCAGCGACTGCACGCCCTCGAACCCGCGTAATCCGATCGCGGGGTCGACCTCGACCTGCGTGCGCATTCGCGTCGCGCCGTTGAGAACGCACTCGATAAGCGTGCGCTCGGCTCTGGCCCGGATATCCTCGACGGTAAAGCCGCGTTTCAATGCCGCGACCTGTTTCATCGGGTTGATTCTGCGCCCGGTCTCCGGCGGCGCGCGATCGAGTATCCGCGATTTGTCCAGATGAATATGCGTCTCGACCAGCCCACCGCATGCCAGCCGTCCGCCGGCATCGTAGATCTCGGCCTCGGCTGCAATCCCCCTCTCGAGCGCGACGATCTTCCCATCGGCGACCCCGATGTCAACCAGCTCCGACATCGGCCGGTGTGACAGCCGCACATTACGTACGATAAGATCCATCCTTAGAACCCCTCGCAATTCGGGCACGCCCGGCGGCGTAGTACACCGCGGACAATCGAGCAGCCAATGATGCTCTTGCGAGTGCCGACGCTGTCCCCCGCCGGCTCGGGTGCCGTCCGCCGCCTTACATTCGGGCGCGCAATCTGAGGGTGCCCAGCAAGAATATTGCCGACGCGACGAGCACGGCGGTACTCGGCTCGGGGACCGTACCGATCACGGCCGAGAGGTCGACAGTGGCGATCAGCCCGGCATGATCCGATGGCCACAAGGGACGGACATCTTCGAACGGTGTTGTGTTTCCTACCAGCAATGCCTCGTGGAGCGAGGAAAATCCCCGCTCGAAGACGTAATCGTACCGGTTTGTCAGCTGCGATATCGGGTTATCAAGATCGGGCGACTGGCAGCATGTCGGTCCCGTCGCTCCTAAGGCTGCTGCGGTATCGGTGAAGCCGGCCGACACCATCTCCGCATATGTAAAAGGGAATTGAGTGGGATTGGTGTTGAAGTCGCCGACCACCAGCTGCGGCTCGTTGCTGGTATTGAGCTGCGAGAGGATTTCGCCCGCCTGCAAAGCTTGTGTTGATGAATGCGTTTCGTCGAGATGGGTCGAAACGAATTGGAACGGAACCCCGTCGAGGCTTGCATCAACCAGAACATAGCCGCGCTGCAAGGGCAGAGGACCGAGCGGCGTCTGGAATGTCACATTGTTCGCGAAGGTATGCGCTTCAGACCCGGTAATCGTAAAGCCGGGCACGTCGGTCGGCGACCGTGCCAGCACCACCTCCTGGTCGGTCAAGCTAAACCCCGGCACACCGACCTGAAAGCCGGTATGCACACCGGCTTCTGTATAATGGAGCCCCTGCGCGGCCAGCGCATTGATCAGGATTTGCGCGTAGTCGAGCGTAACCCCGGGGCCGCTGATGATGTCCGCCTCTTGCAGCCCGATCAGCAGCGGCCCGCCCGCATTCGCCGCTTCGGCGGCAATGGCAGCCGCCCGGGCCGGGAAGTTATTGGCAACGACCGATTGGAAAGCGGCGGCGATCGTAGCTGAATTGGGGTTTTCGAGGACCGGCGTGGCATCCGCCCCGACGTACAGGTTTTGGGTCATCACTTCGACGTTGACTGGAGCGGCGTTGGCTTGGCTTCCGACCCAAAGACAGAGCGAAACAGCCAAAACGCCGGCGTGAAACCGATTTCCGGTGTTCATGCTTCCCCCTTTGCTTTTTATCCAGTCTGAAGCACTCAAACGTCGGCAGCATCGAAAGGTTTCAGGTAAGCTCGATCAGCCGCGACGGGCTCAGATCAGGTGTAGATCTTGACGAGCTCGCCATGCGCCCATTTGACGGCCTCTTCCGGCGGCGTCCCCTGCACCGCCTTCGCGTACATGTC
>JAFASL010000362.1 GCA_019244535.1 Alphaproteobacteria bacterium | reverse complement strand
GCCCGGCGTACCGCAGAGACTGCGGGCGGCGGCGAGGAGCAAATTGGGTTGCCGCTTCTCCCGCGGCAGGGTCAATAGAAACTCGATTATCGTCGGATCGGCGGCCACGCCTGATGCCAACTCTTCATAGAGCGGCGACCGGCCATGCGCCTCCGTCTCGGCAAACCGCCGGTAGGCGGCAGCGATCGACGCCTCCTCTGTCCGGAATGACGCGGCGCCTCGTGGCATGATTCGGCGGCTAGGTAGCGCTGTCGCCCGGCTTCGGCACGTTGAAAGCCACCACGGGCTGCGTCAAACCTTTCAGCGCGAGCGCGCCCATTTCTTCGAGCACCGTCGTCTCTTCGACCGCGACGGCAACCCTTTGGGCGACGAGGATCTGTCCGTCCTTGGCCTCGGCGCAGAGGCGGGCGGCGAGATTGCACACCGTGCCGATCGCGGTGTAGCCGGAGCGGTCGGTGAAACCGATCTGGCCCAATGTCGCATAGCCCTGCGCGATGCCGGCGCCAAAGCCCAACTCGCGGCCGCGCCGGCGCCACTTGGCGATCAATGCACCGGCGGCTTCCCGCATCGCCACTGCCATCTTGACCGCGCGCTCTGCCGGGTCCGGACAGGGGATTGGATCGTTGAAAAACACCATGATTCCATCACCGGAGAATTGGTCGAGCGTGCCCTCGAACTGCGCGACAAGGGGTCCCAATGCGCCATGGTACTCGCGCAGGAAATCCAGCACTTCCTCGGGCTCGGCGGTCTCGGTGAAGGCGGTGTAGCCGCGCAGATCGCAAAACACGACTACGATCTCGCGGCGGTGGCTTTCGAGAATCTGCTCGTTGCCCTGTGAGACGATCAGCTCGGCAAGTTGCGGCGCAAGGAACCGCTTCAGCCGCCCGACCCGCCCCAACTCCTCGACCTGTTCGGCGACTCGCGCTTCGAGATCACGATTCAGCTCTGCTACCTGATCGGTGCGCTCGCGCAATTCGCCGATCAGCCGCGCGTTGTCCATTGCGATCACCGCCTGCGCCGCGAAATTCTCCAGCAGTGCGACTTCTTTATCGCTGAACGGCCGTACCTCTGTCCTAAAGGCGGTTATGGCACCGAGCAGAAGCTCATCTTTGAGCAACGGAACCAACAACAGAGATCCCGCACCAGCAAGTTCGATCAGCCGCCGATTGCGCTCTGATCGAAGACTTGCATAGTCATCGATGTGTACGATCTCGCCTTGCCTGAGCCGCGCGGCGGCGTCAGTAACGAAGCCTGTCCATCCCAACCCCAACCAATATTCAGCAAACTCCGGGGTCCCATGCACAGCCATCGCTCGGTGGCGGTCACCCTCGATTTCGATCAAGCCACCGGAGGAAGCACCGCAAAGCTTATGTGCCTTTTCAAGGATTGCGTCGAAGACCGGGGTGAGGTCGCCGGGCGAGGAGTTGATGACCTGCAATACCTCGGCGGTCGCGGTCTGCTGCTCCAATGCCTCGCGCGTCTCGGTCAACAGCCGCGCATTCTCCATCGCGACGACCGCCTGTGCCGCGAAATTCTGCAATAGCGCGATCTCTTTATCGGTGAACAGGCGGACTTCTCGGCGGAAGGCGGTAATGACGCCTAGCAATTCCCGTTCTTTCCGGAGCGGGATCTGCAGAAGCGTACGGATGCCCCCAGCATCGACAATCCGCGCATAGGCTGGGGCATGGAGGTAACTCTCATCGGTCCTAGCGTCGGCTAGGTGAGTGAGCTGGTCTCCCTGGAGAAGCCGCCACAGTGGGGTGCCTTCTGGCGGCCGAAAACGATTCTGTTCCTCCCTGACCTCGAGATACTGTGGATCACCCGCCAGCTCGCGGTTGTCATCGCGCACCGCCACAACACAGAACTCATCCCCGTCACAGACCAACAAGCTGCCATGGGCGACTCCGCAAAGTGCATGCGCTTTCTCCAATATGGAGTCGAATACAGGCGAAAGGTCGCCGGGCGAGGAATTGATGACCTGCAACACCTCGGCCGTTGCGGTTTGCTGCTCCAAAGCCTCGCGCGTCTCGTTGATGAGCCGCGCGTTTTCCATCGCAATAACCGCCTGCGCCGCGAAGTTCTGCAGTACCGCGATCTGCTTGTCGGTGAACGGCCGGACTTCCTGGCGGTACACACTCACAGCACCAAACAGCGTGTTCTCTTTCCGGAGCGCGACACTGACTGCCGTGCGACTGCCACCGATCTCAGCCGCCGCACGCCGGACCGGGTCACCTAGCCGATACGCCTCATCATCGGTGACATCGGCAACCTGAACGGCGCTGGCGCCTTGGACGATCTTCTCCATCGTCGTGCCGGGCCCGGGCCCGTAAGGGGGACGCCGTCGAAACCATTCGACGAAACGCGGGTCGCCGTGCGCCGCGGCGCAGTGGAAGTGGCCGTCCTGGTAGACGGTGAGGTGCCCATGCGCCGCCTCGCAAAGACTTAGCGCCTTCTCCAATATCGCATCGAACACTGGCGCAACATCCCCAGGCGAGGAGTTGATGACCTGCAATACCTCGGCGGTCGCGGTCTGCTGCTCCAGCGCCTCGCGCGTCTCGTTGATGAGCCGCGCGTTTTCCATCGCAATGACCGCCTGCGCCGCGAAATTCTGGAGCAGTGCGATCTGCTTGTCGGAGAACGGCCGGATTTCTTGCCGGTAAACGATAATGTCCCCGATAAACGCGTCGTCCTTCAATAGTGGCACGAGAAGCAGGGTACGGCAGCGTCCAAGGTCGATTAGTGCGCGCTGCATAGGATCGCCTGTGCGAAAACCCTCTTCAGCCGAAACATCGTGAATGTGAACGAGACGCTCGCCGCAAATTAAGCGGCGGTGAGGATTGTCCGGGTTAGTGGGGTGGTGCGGTCTCGCGCGTAGAAATTCGACCTGTTCCGGCGATGCACCTCGAACTGCCAACGCGTGCATATATTCGCCATCATACGTCCAGAGGGCCCCGAGGCTGGCTTCGCAGAGCGAGGTCGCTTTGTCGAGCATCGCCTCGAACACCGGCACGAGCTCGCCGGGCGACGAGTTGATGACCTGTAATACCTCGGCGGTCGCAGTCTGTTGCTCCAGTGCCTCGCGCGTCTCGGTTAACAGCCGCGCATTTTCCATCGCGATGACTGCCTGCGCAGCGAAGTTCTGTATGAGGGCAATCTGCTTCTCAGTGAATGGCAGGACCTCTTGGCGGTAGAGAACGATTTGGCCCAGGAAAGCACCTTCTTTGCGGAGCGCAACGGTAAGGTGACTGCGCGCACCGCTGAGTTGGACGAGCGCCTGCGC
Source organism: Alphaproteobacteria bacterium (assembly GCA_019244535.1). GTDB lineage: Bacteria > Pseudomonadota > Alphaproteobacteria > ATCC43930 > CGMCC-115725 > AP-15. The sequence goes on along the minus strand of JAFASL010000362.1, from coordinate 811 downwards.
CGTTTCGCTCTCTGCAGCGTATGAAGGATCCGCGGCAACATCGGCAAAGGTCACGACATCTTCGCCTCGCAGGATCCGGTAACTCGCCATGCCGGGCGCGGGGCGTACTGGTGTTTGCAAAAACGCAACGAACTTTGGCGGCGAGTTGAAGTGTGCCACCGTGTGAAGCGCCTCGCCGTCATACCTCATCAGCAGGCCGAAGGAAGCACCACACAAACTGACGGCTTTTTCGAGCATTGCGTCGAACACCGGCCCGAGATCGCCTGGCGAGGAATTGATGACCTGCAAAACCTCGGCGGTCGCGGTCTGCCGTTCCAAGGCCTCGCGCGTTTCGGTCAACAGCCGAGCATTCTCGATTGCAATGACGGCCTGCGCAGCGAAATTCTCCAACAGTGCGATTTCTTTTTCAGAGAACGGCCGGAGCTCCCTGCGACAGGAAGAAATCATGCCGAGTAGCACGCCGTCTTTGCGTAGTGGCAGATAGAGGCCGGTGCGCACTCCGGCGCTCTCGACGGACGCGCGCACCACCGGATGGTCGATCTGCGCCAGATCGGGTATCTGGACGAAGCGTTCGCCGTCGAGCAACGCTCGGGTGAGCGGGTTATCGACGCCGCGATATCCCTGCCGCAGCTGGTTCGCGAATGACCCCGAATAGGAGTGAGTCGCCACCGCGCGGAAGATCTCGCCTTCGCGCAACACGAGGGCGCCATAGGCCACTCCGCAGAGCTGATGCGCCTTTTCCAGTATTGCCTTGAACACTGGCACCAGATCGCCGGGGGAAGAATTGATGACCCGCAGCACATCGGCGGTT
>JAFASL010000249.1 GCA_019244535.1 Alphaproteobacteria bacterium | reverse complement strand
GGGCCGAACTTCGTCAGCCGCCCGCAATGTGAACAGCGCCATCCCGGTGCCGCGCGGCTCGACCACGACCATCCGCTCGCGCCGGCTGAGCGTCAGACGGCCCATCCCGACCAGACCAGCTTCGGCCATTGCCGTGCCGATCACGCGCAAGGTTTCGACCGCTATCGGGCCGTCGGGATAAAGGTAATAGGGTGTATCGAAGTAGATAGAATCGATGTCACCCCGCGGCACAAACTTATCCAGATCGATCACCTTCGAGCTTTCGACATCGAGCGCCTTCAATTCCCTGGCCGTGAAGGTCACGAATTGACCGCGATCGTACTCGTATCCTTTGACGACCGCTGTCTTGTCGATCTCCTTCCCCGTTCGCGGGTCGTGCGGCCGGATCGCGATCCGGGTGACGCCGGGGGTCTCATCCGCATCGTGACCGTCATCGCGTCGGAGCAGCTGCGGTTGAACCCGCTCAGCGGGATCTTCTGGTCGCCCAGGATCCGGCAACTCGTCCTCTGGTTCATCGGCCGCCGCCGGTTGCCACACTTGGCGCAGGCGAATTGACTTCGCGCGCGTGGCGGCCGGCGACAGATAGACCGGGCAGGACACCAACGAAAGACGCAGCGACCCTCGCCAACTCGCCCGCGGCATTATCAAACCTCCATTGCCCGCAACGGTCAACGGCCGCGCGGGAAAGATCGATCCTCGTTCAGTGTTAGCGCCAAATCCAGTCCGGCGATGTTTGTCACACGTATTGAAAGGCTCGACGCAAACCAAGTTGACGTTCTGCCGTTGGTGAAAAGTTGCAGCGAGCGGGCAACTCAGTCATGGAAAGTGGTTAACACGCAGTGGCTACTGTCGCCGGTGGCGATTTTCTATCGGTAATTTTTGATCATTTCGCCTGGCTCGGGCTCTCGCAGCATCCAGCCGGCATCGGCCGGGTACTCGGCTGTGCGTTGATGGTAATCGGCATTGGTTTTGTTTCCCTGTTCTAACCGACACGCGATGGGCGGGCGTTGCAGCGCAGGATCAGGGCCTTTCGGCTCCACTGCGCCCTTATTTATTTATTTCATCTGCATCGTAAGCCGAGGAATATCACGCCGGCATAGCCGGTATTGCGTGCCTTTTGGTATTGCCTCAGATCTGGAAGGCAGTATCGATCAAAACCACAGGTCCGGCGGCTTTCCGCTGGCCGCGCTGCCGGCGACTTTCCTCTGGCGATGACATTTTGTTGACAGCTGGTGCGTAATATTTAGTCGGGCTTGGCATCAATACGGGCCTGGCCCGGTCAAGCCCAAACGGGGGAGCGGCGTCGAGATGACCCCCTGTCCGGCGCCGCTCCTTTCACAGCGCTGCGCCCGATTACGCGCGTCCGAGACCACGGTGGCTCCTCTTTCGCATCCCCCGCGCACCCAACAGCTTTGGCGGAACCGGCCGCCCGTGTTAAACCACTCGGAGCAACTTAAACCCGAACTGTACCGTGAGGCTGCCGAAAGGCGCAGAGAGTTGGCGCGTGAATGCCCATTATCTGACATCCAAGGAGATTTGCGCGACCTAGCAACGCACTTTGAGCGGATGGCAGTATATATGGCAGTATATTATGAGGCCCAACGCTTGTTGCGTGCGGCCCGCGACCAAGCCTACGGTCAGGCAAAAGAAACGATTTATTTCCGCGGGTGCGGCAGACTGTCGCCCGTGGAACACGTCATTTGGCAGCCATGTTGAACAATCAAAAGATGTAGCGGGAGCGGCTAGGGGACAATGATTAATGGAAGACCCACAAGCGCAAGACAAATGGTCCGATGCCGGTCATTATAGGGAAATGGCTCGCAAGCTGCGGGAATTAGCCCGTGAATTCCGTTTTCGAGGCGCACGGCAAGAGGTACTTGATCTTGCTTTGCGCTACCAGCGAAGGGCCGACAGCTTGGACCCGCCAAGCGCCGGTTAAGCAGATTAGGGCGGCTCCCGGTCGTATTGCTGGGGCCAATGCGCGTCGGCGTTCAGGCTCGGAACCGCACAGGCGATCTGCAACAGTCAAATCTGTTGGTGGGCACAAATGCCGGACCCGGATGGCTCTCGGGACTTTTCGGCCCGGCGCGGTTGCATTTGGGCGTGTTACTCCTCGCGCTTGCGATCCTCATCGCGTTGGGGTTCTCTTCGCGCAACATAGGTTTCCGTTGCATACCGGCCAGAACTGCGCCGCCTCAAATCAGGTAAGGTGATCGTCAATATTCCCGATCGGCGGTGCTCACCGCCAACACGAGCGCAATTGCGCAATCGTATTTACGACGACCAGAGATGCCAGCAATATGCCGACGCGCAAGTCGCGCCATTGCGAGACCAAGCGAACACGCAGGCAATCGGCAGCGCGCTTCTCGGCGCCGGTCTCGGGGCGGCCGTCGGGGGCGCGGTGGGCGATGGCCGCGGCGCCGGGATTGGCGCCGCCTCCGGTGCGTTCGTTGGCACTGGAGGCTGGAGCCTAACGCGCAAAACGCGGCGAGCTATCTGCAGCAGCAATACGATGCCTATTACACTCAATGCATGGCGTCCCGCAGGTATTCGCCACCACCATACACTGCGCCAGCGCCAGCTGACACCCCAGCTCCTGGGTACGGGCCGCAACCGAATTATCCGCCACGGGTATCCTACACTCAACCGCCACGGTATTGAGGCCGGGACCGCCTCCCAATATCAGGGTTCATCATTCGTAAGTGCCGGGGTCGCTTCTGAATCCGCGTATACCCACATGAGCAGCACCGGGCGGCGGGTCAATCCAAACTCCCGATGTGATCTAAACCGCCCGCCTCCTGTAAGGTAAGACGTTCGTGCGTGTCACTGCCTGACCCTGCTCGATGCAGGCTGCCCGCACGGCAGTGGCTTCCCTGTGGATCATCAAAATATCGACGCCAGCCGGAATTATCCCGTGGCTTCGACACGCCATACCGGTATCAACGATGCGGCCAAAGGGGAACTCGAATACGACATCGCTTGGTGTGAGGCCCAGCTCCGCCTTTTCCACGACGCGGACACAGCGCAAACCAGCCTTGGTGAGCGGATGCTCGTTCGCGAGTTTGAACACCGACATCAGTGAGCAGCTCTTTGGCCGCGGGGCGGTCAGGAGCATAGCCAGAAAAGTTAACGGCGTCATCGGCTCATCGCGGCGGCACCAAGCGCCCTGGGCGGGTCGGATTAAGTTAGACCGTCCTCTCCTCGCGCGCGCCCTCGATGCTGTTTGAACGCCAGGTTTGCGTCCTCGTAAATCACACCCTTCTCCTGAACAACAGCACTATAATGATGATGAGCAGAACGAGACCAAGACCACCACCGTAGTAATGGTATGGTGGTCCGTAATAAAATCCGCCACCGCCAAACAATAGAAGCAAAACCACCAACAAGATAATCAGACCCATCGCCTACTCCTGCGAAAGGTGGTCCGGTGACCATGCCCAACGGTAATCTCATTCGCTAGATACGACAAGCGATACCATCGCGATGGTTGAAAGACGCTCAGCGCAAGCCGCTACGGCCTCTCGACGAGAGATCCGCCATCGCGCTTTCGATGAAAGTCTGTCGCCTTCGCATGCGCGGGGAGGGCGCCAGGGCCATGGCCCTCAAGCCGCTCCATCTCGACGTTGAATACCGCGATGCGTTCGGCCAGGATCGCCCGGCGCAGAAGGGCGATACTGCGGACCAGGCGCGTACGCCAAACGTTGGTGATGAAATCATTCGGGCTGTTGCACCAGTGGTCCTGGCGGCTCAGCGACAGTCCTCCCACGAAAAGAAGCGGTATGGACAAGCACCGTTCCGCCGCTCTCCCCGAGCCCGAAAGCGGTGCAGAGCGAACCGTGAAGCGCCGACTTGAGTTCCGAAGAACGGAACCGAATTCGAGAGCGATCTGTAAAATCAGTAGATGCCAATCGATAACGGTACAGACAGGAGGAAAAGAAATGGATAACCGATCGCCTGATAATCCCACCCGCCGAAGACATCATCGGGAAAAAGCTACGATCGACCACTTAATCGATCGGGTGTACACGCCAAAACCCGCAGCCGAAGATTTAAAAGATTCTACGACCGACGACGGCCTCTCGATCGAGCATCAAGTCCGGAAAGAGTGGGACCCGAAGAAGGGCGGGGGCCTGCCGATTTTCTGACCAGGTTGCCGCTCCGGAAGACGCCACACCCCGTAAACGGGGGCCGGCCGCGTCTTTCCCGCAACCAAAGCGCCAAACCGAGTGTTGATTGTCGGCAACCTTGGAGAACGGAGATGGATAAAGATCGGGTAGTGGGTGGGGCGCATCAGGTGAAAGGGGCCGTTAAGGAGACCGTCGGAAAGGTGACCGGCGACGCGAAGACGCAGGCGGAAGGCGCCGCGGAGAAGGCGGCGGGCAAGGTACAAAACGCGGTTGGCGGCGCCAAGGATGCCGTCCGTGATTCTCTTAAGAAGTGACCGGGATCCGCACGCCATGAAGACAATTATCCCTACCGCCGTATTCGCTATCTGCATCAGTGCGGCGGCCCTCGCCCAGCAGCCGGCGCCAAGCGCCGCCGGTCCTGCGGAGGCCTTCATCCGGCAGCCCGCTGGCACGACTGTGACGAACTTCTACAAGCAGAATGTTTATGACCCGTCCGACAATAAGATCGGCGATGTCGATGACGTTCTCATCGACAAGGAGGGCCGCGTCACGGCCATGATCATCGGAGTTGGCGGCTTTCTCGGCATGGGCGAAAAGGACGTTGCCGTTCCCTTCAGCTCCGTGCGCGCCAGCGAGAAAAACAACAAATGGTACCTTGTTCTGAACACGAACAAGGAGGCTTTGAAGGCTGCCCCCGGATTCACCTATGACAAGACCAAGACGGCCTGGGTGCCTGCCGCGAAATAGTCGAAGGTTCGGGTGCGGCAACCTGGACGATCGTCGACGACCGGTGCTGTTTGATGGCGCGGCCGATCGATGTCCCCTCAATACCGATCGTCCCGCTTTGAAGCCCCGGCGTCCTCCGCCGGGGCTTACTATCACTGAGCAACCATCCGAGAAAAGCGACGCCGCCTGATCTTCCTTGGGCGGGAGCCGAATTCGCGCTTTTTTGATAGACGTCGACGCCCGAGAGCTGTTTACCGCTTATGGTGGATCGCCGGAAACTGCGGCACGATCTACGGCGCTACTGCGCGCTGCTGCCGTTGGCAACCGATCCTCAGGCAATCGTCGCCGTCGAGGAACTCATCCGGGAGACGCGGGAGCGTCTCCATCAGTTCGATCCGCTGCACGACCGGAATGGCGGGTATTAGATCCCGCTGCAGACTCTTTTTGCGCCAGGAGACTCCAGACAGCCGCCGCCAACTCGCACAGCCGGAACGGCTTTTGAAAGCAGGGGAGCCCGCCTTGCCCGGCCTCCTCTGCCCTCGCGGTGTCGCCCGAGGTGACGATCACGGGAACATTCGGTTTGCGACGCCAATTCCGGCGCCAGCTTCAGGCCGTCCCCTCCGATGAGCAGACAATTCATGACGACGAGATCAGGCCGGACACTGCGGAAGAAACGTTCCGCGACGGCCTTCGTGCGAAATCACGAAGCAGCGATGGTCTTTAGCCCGCAGCGCTTCACACATCACCTCGGCCACATCCTTGTTGTCTTCGACAGGACGATGTAGGCCTCTCACTCTCTTGGACCGGGTTAGCCGCCACCGACCGCTCCATAACGCGGGGGCTTTACGAAAATTCACGGTATCTTACATTTTTGCCATCGGGTCCAAGCAGCAAAAATGGTGCGGCGCAGGCTCCGTCCGCGGCGAAATACGATACCGGCACGACCGTTTTCGTCCCGTTTAGGATGGAGCCCCGCGCTCAACCGGATCCGACGAGGAGGAACGGAATGGCCCGCCGCATGCCGCCCTGGAAAGTCACCTATTTCGAGCCGGTCGCGCCACGTCTCGCCCCCAACACCGTCATCGAGTCCACGTTTGGGGTCGGCCGGCGTTTCCGATGCACGATGCGGATCGATTACCGCCAGCTCGATCCCAGCGCGGTGATCCAGCCGGACCCCGGCGAATGGCATCCGCACATGCCCGAGCGCCTCGTCCGCGCCGTCCAACAGCCGCTGGTCGAGATGTGAAACTAAGAAACCGACCTTGCCGATGTTGGAGCAATTGCTCGCAGGCCTGCGCACAGCGTGGAAGGAGGGTGAGGTACGACCGACCAGCGTAGCGAAGGCCAAACCCAAACGATTGCGGCGTCGACCCGATCCTTTCGCGCCAGTGACAACCTAGCTGCGGCAATGGTTTGAAGCGGAGCCGTGGCATACCTCGCGCCAGCTGCTGGAGCGGTTACAAGCTCAGTCCCCGGCGTCTGCCCAGACGGGCGGTTGCGGACATTGCAGCGTCGTCTGAAGGTGTGGCGTCGAGAAGCTGCACACCGAATGGTATTCGGAAAGATCACTGACGATCCTGGCGCCGTACCGGCGAGCGCAGCCGACTGAGCAATGGCAGGAATAGCGCTCCTGAAAGCGGCGCGAAGAGCCCTGTGGATTTGCCGCTACGCTTGGACGACGCTGCCGCGTCGCCCACAACTCCACAGGGCCAACATAAGATCAAGAAGCATTGCTTCAAATTGAGAGGGGGAACTGTGGCTCGGGCGAGAAATCAGTGACGCAACGGGAACACGGGCGGCGAGGCAACGCTCCGAGTCTGGGGAACATCCTCCGGTGAGGCAATGCGTCTTCTCATCCTGTTTGCCGCTCAGCAAATATGGCTCGTGCCGGGTGTTCAGCGGCAGCGGGCGTCGAAAAGCGGCAGCGGAAATGGTCATGGCGGCTCCGAGACAGAGCGGCGCATTCAGATCTCAATACGTAATTAGCCAAAACCGGCAGCTGGACGTCGGTTCCGTCCTCGAGCGGCCGGAGGGCAAAGACCTGCAGCGCGGTGCTCCTTCCTCTTCAGCACCTCGACACCGGAAAAGGTGATCTTTCACCGGAATGAGCGCCAGGGCTGGGTCGGCGACACCGTTTAGCGGCCGCGGCGGTGCGCCGAAGCCGGCGCGGGTGCACCCGGCACCGCTTTCGCCCGCTCGGAATAATTTGCAGAGGAAATCCGGGCCGCGCACTCCCGGCTCTCGTCCTTCCCGAACTCGATCGTCCCCAGGATTGCCAGCGGCGGCATCAGCACGCCCAGTGCGCCGGTGATGCCGCCCCGGGTGGCCAGTTCGCCGACTTCCGGGCGGATACTCGGGCTTTTCAGCGGGCCTTTAATCTCTATCGGCGTATGCAGCGAGCCGATGCTGAAGTGCGCCGCCTTCGTGTTCAGCTTAAGGTCCACCGTTTCGTTACGCAGATTCGCCCAGCCCGAGCCGTGCACGTTCGCCTCCTTGGTCACCAGCAGGAAGGTGCGCGTATCGAGCAGCCCTTTTCGCAGCGACAAATCGGTGATCATGCATTCGACCGGTGTGCGTTGCGGCATTCCGAGCGCGGACAAAATCGCGTTGCCGAGCTCCAGGCCTGACAGATCGACGAGCAACGCGCTTAAATCGCCGCCGGTCATCAGCAGCCTCAGTCCGCCATCGCCATTGCCCAACAGCTGCGCCAAAGAATTGCCAGACGTCAGAATGTCCAGGTGACCGCCGATCGCGCCGGCGCCACCAAACATGTGCGTCGCGGCCATCAGGCGCGCGACATCGACATGGTCGAAGTCCACTGCGGCTCTGGCGCGTATTACATCGCTGGTGCCGTCGAGTGCGACGGTACCCGCGATCCGGCCGCGTCCCACGCCGAAGCTGATCGGTTCCAGCGTAACCTTTCCGCCCACTATCGACAGGTTTACGACAAGGTTGTCGAGTGGTACCGACCTCCCCACGATGTGTTCGCCGCGATAGCGCAGCTTCACATCTGCGGCCCGCAGCTTGGGAAGGCTGATCGGGTTGTCCGGCAATAGCTTCGGGCTCGCTTCCGCGCGCAACAGCTCCTGTTTCTGAGCCGGACTCTGATTGGGAGTCGATAGACGACCTGGCGTGGCACCAATAAAGCCTCCGAGATCGGCCAAATCGATCTTGGTCGAGGCGACATCGGCAGTGACGATCGGCCGGTCCTGGCCCGGCTCCTCCTCGATCGTGCCGTGCAAGTCGCTCGACCCGACCACGCCGCTGAAGCCGTGAAAGCGGAATTTGTGCTCGGCGTAGTCGAGCTGCCCGGCGATCCGGTATGCCGGTGTCGGCGGGATCGGGATGCCGGTCAGGTGATAGAGATCCCGCATGTCGGTGCCGGACAGCACCAGCTTGAGATTAACGCCGCCAAAGGTCAGCGGGTCCGTCAACGTACCTACTAGGCTCACATGCGTAGCGCCGTTGATGAGCTTG
>JAFASL010000241.1 GCA_019244535.1 Alphaproteobacteria bacterium | reverse complement strand
TGAGCGCTCCCGGACGACATTATGACACGCCTTTCGGGCACCCTTCGTCCTTTATCCCCTCCCCTACGCCGCAATCAGCATGATCGTACCAGAACGCCGAGTCACGCGTGCGGATAGGACGCGGTAGTCGTTTAAATTTGCGCAGTTCGCCGCTCCTTCAACTCGGTATCGCGCCGACGCGCCTGCCAGCCTCAGGTGGGCCGTTGGACCGCGGCAAATTCGGGCACCGGCGCGACCAATTGCCGGGACCGTAGGGGCCGCAGCACAAAGAGCGCGAGCACGACCACCAGGAAATTCATCGCAGCGGTCACGACAAACACCATGTGCCAGCTGCCGGTCGACGATTTGATCAGGTTCGCGACGGGGACGAGAAAGGCCGAAACGCCCTTTGCGGTGTAAAGCAAGCTCAGATTGGCGGTCGCATAGCGCGGACCAAAGCTGTCGGTGCAGGTCGACGGGAACAGGCTGAAGATCTCTCCCCAGGTCAAGAAGATCAAACCCGCAAACAGGACGAAGGCCCACGGAGCCGTGCCGAGCGAGCCGAGCAGCCAATAGCTGATGCCGCCCAGGCCAAACGCCAGCGCCATCGTGTACTCGCGGCCGATATGATCGGAGATCCAGCCGAACAGCGGGCGCGCCGCACCGTTGCAGATGTTATCGACCAGCAAGGCGATGGTCAGGGTTGTGCCGCCCCACAGCAGTACCGTGTTCGCGACGCCAAAATCGCGAGCAATCAGCGCGATCTGGGCGGTCGCCATCAAACCGCTGGCCGAAACGAGCACGAACATTACATAGAGAACCCAGAACACCGGAGACCGCAGAATTTCTTGCGGGGTGTAACTGCGCGTTGTCTGGATGACCCTGGCCGGCGCAGTGGCAGGCGTCTCGCCGGGTGCCGGGGCGCGCAGCAACCAAGCCAAAAGAAAGACGACCACACCCTGGATCAGCCCGAACCAGAAAAACGCCGCCGCATAGCCGTCAGCGGCGATGACCGCACGGATCGGAATGACCGTCAGCGCGGCGCCCGCACCAAAGCCGGCCGCCGTGAGGCCCACCGCCAAGCCGCGGCGATCGGGAAACCATTTGACCGAATTGCCGACACAGGTCGCGTAGACGGCGCCGGCGCCGGTTCCGGTGATGGCCGCTCCGAGGTATAGTATCCAGAGGGCGTCGGCATAGGCGTTCAGGATCCAGCCGGCGGCGACCAGGATACCGCCGGCCGCCACGACGAATTTTGGGCCGAGCCGGTCGGCGATCCAACCCTGGATTGGCGTCAGCCACGTTTCGAGCGCGACAAAGATGCTAAAGGCGATCTGAATATCGGCAACCGCCCACCCGTGCGCCTTGTTCATCGGGGCGACAAACAAGGTCCAGCCGTATTGCAAATTGGCGATCATCACCATGCAGATGATGCCCGCTAACAGCTGGAGCCAGCGGACTGAGACGGGTCGTGCGACGGCTGGAGCTCCGGAGTATGTCATGCTGCATTCCTCCCTCGGACGGGTCTGTTTTGGTGTCGGATTGTACTACAGGTTGATGCTGTGCTAGAAACTCTCGAACGGATCGGCTCTGCCTCCGTTTACCAATTCCCGGCGAATGCGTCGATTCTGATGAGCTTCATCGGCCGTTTGATTGCGAGTGCACGCGACTTGCCGCTCGGCGAGCCGCTCGGCGGTCTGCTGGCGCGGGCGGCGCGTCATATCCCACACTGGATTGCCTATGGCCGTGTCGACGAGGCCGAGGGCGACCCGCGTCGCCGTATCGCGTTCACGATTGCCGTTATCGCGCTTGGCGCCAAGATGGCCAAAGCCGACGGTGCCGTCACCCGGGACGAGGTCGCCGCATTCGGCGAGGTCTTTCAGGTGCCGCCCGGCGAGGAGGATCATGTCAGGCTGGTATTCGACCTCGCCCGCAAGAGCACGGCGGGTTTTGAGAGCTATGCGCGTCAGGTGGGCCGGCTGTTCGCGACTGAGCGGGCAGTGCTCGAAGACCTTCTCGGCGGGCTCTTTCATATCGCTCTCGCCGATGGCCGTCTGTGCTCCGCGGAGGACGAATATCTGGGCGAGGTGGCCCGGAATTTCGGTTTCGAGGCCGCCGATTATGCGCGAATTCGCGCCCTCCACGCCGGCCCCTCGCGAGACATCCCCGAAGACCCTTATGCTATTCTCGGGGTATTGCCCGGCGCCGCGTTTGGCACAGTCCGTGAAGCCTACCATCGTCTGGTGCGCGAGAGCCATCCCGACCTCGTAATGGCGCAAGGCTTGCCGCCCGAATGCGTCGCGCTGGCAACGGCCCGGATCGCGCGGATCAATGCCGCTTATGACCAAATCGCAAAGCCCGGCGCGCGCCCGCAGTAACCCAAATGCAGGCCATCGACTTTCCGTCGCCAAATCACCGCCCGCGTCAGGAACCGTCGCGAATCGACATGCTAGTGCTGCATTATACCGGGATGGCGACAGCCGCAGCGGCGTTGGAGAGGCTATGCGATCCCGACGCCCGCGTCAGCGCGCATTATCTCGTTGAAGAGAACGGCGTAATCTGGCGGCTCGTTCCCGAAAGCCAGCGGGCGTTTCACGCCGGCATCTCGTGTTGGGATGGTGAAACCGACCTCAATGCGGTCTCGATCGGGATCGAGATCGTAAACCCAGGCCACGAATGGGGATATCCCCGGTTCCCGGAAGCCCAGATGGCTGCGATCGAGCGCCTGTGCCAGGATCTGCTCGCCCGCTACCCGATCCCTGCGTACCGGGTCGTTGGCCATTCGGACATCGCGCCCGAACGCAAGAGCGATCCCGGGGAACTGTTCGATTGGGCCAGACTCGCCCGCGCCGAGATCGGGATCTGGCCGCCGGCGGCGGCGCCAAACCGGGATTTTATCACCGATTCCACCGAAATCCTCGCCGGCCTCGCCTCTATTGGATACTGCGCGAACGCAGAATCCCGGACGGCTGCACTCGTTGCCTTCCAACGCCGCTTTCGGCAGCGTTGTTGTGACGGCGTGTTTGACCACGAAACCGCCGCCCGCCTCTCAGAGGTGAGTGCCGCCTTCGTGCGGTCGAGGGCGGCGACAGCTGGCCCGGCTCAAATATCGAAGCTAAAGGCGTCCTGTAGTCCTTGCAGATAAGTGCCGCTATCCAGCGCATGTTCGAAAGCAAGCGCCGCGACAAACAACGAAAGCGCAATCACTGTCGTAACCCACGCTTGGACGAGCGCAGAGAAAGCCGTGTCGGTCATTTTCGCTACCTTTATTCCGGCCAGCAAGACGCTGATCTGACTGGCGGATATTGTTCAAGCTTTACGCCGATGTCTGTGAACTAGATCACACGGCGATTAATTTTTGCTTGCCTAACCGATCGCCGGCGGGGTTGCGAGGCCGCCAATGCGCCTTAATTGAGCCGAGAAGGGCGGCGCCTCTCAGCCTGCCGGCGCACGATCTGGCCGGCCTGATGGTGAGCGATCCGCCAAAGTCCTTCTTCCCGGATAAAAAAATTGCTCGCGGCCAGTGTGCCGGCCTCCAGCTCCTCCTCGCACAGCACGAGCGCGGTATCCCCATAGATGAAGGCGTGCTCGTCAAAGCAGGCGATGCGCGGTGCGTCGGGGTTTGAGAATATCCCGGCCCAGCTCTCCATGATCGCTTCGCGGTCTTTGAGAGCGCTCCACCCCGGATGAAGGCAGGCAACCGGCGCCTGTCGCGCCCAGAGCGCGTCCATGGCCGCGAGATCGCGTGCCGCAAACGCACGGTAAAATTCGAGATTTGCAGCCAGCACGGCATCCTGATCGGTCATTGCGATCCTCGCTTGATGGCTGGAACATACGATTATGGCGCAGGTGACGCCACTCGGATGGACAGGACTGCTCATTTTTTGGGCGTAACCAGCCCTCCCTCGGTACAGCTCTGATCCACTGTGAGGTCGGGCGGGGGCAACCGAGGCTGATTGGCCTCGATTTTGCTCGCTCACCCGAAGCCGGCCGATCGGCCGTGCCGAGGCATGTGAAAACGAGGGAGGCATCAGTGCTTAAGGGAATTTGGCACGCCGTGATCACCGCAGCCGTCATCGCGGGCGCGCCGATGGCGGCAACCGCCCAGAGCGGCGGCACGATCAAGATCGGCGTGCTTCATTCGCTGTCAGGAACGATGGCAATCAGCGAAACGACGCTGAAAGACACCATCCTGATGATGGTTGACGATCTGAACAAGAAGGGTGGATTGCTCGGCAAGAAGGTCGAGGCGGTTGTCGTCGACCCGGCGTCGAACTGGCCGCTCTTCGCCGAGAAGGCGCGCGACCTGCTGTCTAAAGAAAAAGTTGCGGCCGTCTTCGGCTGCTGGACCTCGGTATCCCGGAAATCGGTGCTCCCGGTGTTCGAGGAACTCAATGGTCTGCTATTTTACCCGGTGCAATACGAGGGCGAAGAAAGCTCGAAGAACGTGTTCTATACCGGTGCAGCGCCGAACCAGCAGGCGATTCCGGCGGTCGAATATTTGATGGACAATGAAGGCGGCGCGGCGAAGCGCTGTGTCCTCGAAGGCACCGACTATGTCTACCCCCGCACCCCCAACAAGATCCTCGAAGCCTTCCTGAAGTCGAAAGGAGTGGCCCCTGAGGACATCAAGATCAATTACACGCCCTTTGGGCATTCCGACTGGCAGACCGAGGTGGCCGCAATCAAGAGTTTCGCGTCGGCCGGCAAGAAGACGGCCGTGGTTTCGACGATTAACGGCGACGCCAACGTGCCCTTCTACAAGGAATTGGCTAACGCCGGGATCAAAGCATCGGACATCCCGGTCGTCGCGTTCTCGGTCGGGGAGGAAGAGCTTGCCGGAATCGACACGAAAAACCTAGTGGGTCACCTCGCCGCCTGGAATTACTTCCAGTCGGTGAAGAACCCGACAAACGAGGCCTTTATCAAGCAGTGGCACGACTTCATTAAAAACCCGAAACGCGTGACCAACGACCCGATGGAGGCGCATTACATCGGCTTCAAGATGTGGGAGCAGGCGGTCCGCCAGGCCGGGACGACCGATGTCGATGCGGTCCGCCAGGCAATGTATGGGCAGAAGGTGAAGGCGCCCAGCGGCTTTGTCGCGGTGATGAACACCAACCATCATTTGTCGAAGCCGGTGATGATCGGCGAGATCCAGGCAAACGGTCAGTTCGACATCGTCTGGCAGACCAAGGAGGCGATCAAGGCCGACGCCTGGAGCCCCTATCTCCCCGAAGACAAAGGCAAGATCGCCGACTGGACGTATCCGTGGGTCTGCGGCAACTGCACCGCGCCGAAATACACCGACTGATTGATCGCGGGGGCGGCGGTGGCACCCTCACCCACCAACCCCCACCTTTTCCTCCCCCGCGAGCGGGGAGGGGTTAGGGTGGGGGCGGGTACCCCCTCTCCCGCAGTGCGGGACGGGTTGCAGAGCGCGGTAAAGCGGGTGAGGGTGCTCCTGCTGTCCAGTCTCACGCTCCTCGCGATTGCAGTGGCACCTTTGGCGCGGGCGGACGAATTCGCGAGTCTTCTTTCGGACCTCGCCAACGGTGGTTTCGCGGACAAAGAAAAAGCCGTCATCGCGCTCGGCCGGCTCGGCGACGAGCGGGCGGTCGCGGTCCTGACCGCGCTAAAGGACGGCCGGCTGATAAAGACGCCGGATGGCCGTATCCTGGTGTCCGATGCGGTAAGGCTGACGGACCCGATCAGCAGCACCGCGGTTTCTGGGATCACGGCGGACGAGGCCGAGCGGATCCGCGTCAACAACCGCCTGCGCGGCGCAATCGAAGGCGCGATTGGCGAACTGACCTTGTTCAGCTCCGATCCCGCAGCCCGGCTCGCTGCGGCGCAGGATGCGCTGCGGCACCCTTCCGCCGATCAGCCCGCGCTGCTCGAAAAGGCGATTGCCGCCGAGCAGGACGCGGCGATCAGGGCGGCGATGCAACAGAGCCTCCTGGCGTCCCGCCTGGTTGCGGGCAGCAAGGCGGAAAAGCTCGCCGCGGTGCGCGCACTCGGCGATAAAACCGACCCGCAAATCAAAAACCTCCTCGACCAGTTCCGGGCGGCGCCGGATACCGACGGCGAGTTGCGCCAAGCCGCCGATGCTGCGCTCGCGTCGATCCAGAACCGTCTTCGGCTCGTCAGGCTCGCGGCCAGCCTGTTCGAAGGGGTAAGTCTCGGCAGCGTGCTGCTGCTCGCCGCAATCGGTCTGGCGATCACCTTTGGCGTGATGGGCGTCATCAACATGGCGCATGGTGAAATGATCATGCTGGGCGCCTACGCCGCCTATGTCTGCCAACAGCTGTTTCGCGCGTTTTTGCCGCCCGGCTGGATCGACGGCTATCTGCTGCTGGCAGTACCGGTGGCCTTCATGTTCACGGCGGCCGTCGGCATTTTGCTCGAGCGCAGCGTGATCCGGTTTCTCTACGGCCGCCCGCTCGAAACCCTGCTCGCGACTTGGGGTGTCAGCCTGATCCTGCAGCAGGCGGTGCGCTCGATTTTCGGCTCGCCCAACCGAGAAGTCGCAAACCCGGCATGGATGACCGGTGGGTTCGACCCGGTCGGCGGGTTCACGATAACCTGGAACCGGCTCACCATTATTGTCTTTTGCCTGATCGTGCTGGGGGTGCTCGCGCTTATTCTCAACCGCACGAGTTTCGGATTGCACATGCGCGCGGTGACCCAGAACCGAGCCATGGCCTCGGTAATGGGCATCCGCAGCGCCCGCATCGATGCGCTGACTTTCGGGCTCGGCTCGGGCATTGCCGGGATGGCGGGTGTGGCATTGAGCCAGATCGGCAATGTCAGCCCCAATCTCGGCACGATCTACATAGTCGACAGCTTTCTCGTCGTCGTGTTCGGCGGGGTCGGTAATCTGATGGGGACGCTGGTCGGCGCGCTGTCGCTCGGCATCGTCAACAAATTCCTCGAGCCCGTTGCAGGCGCGATCCTCGGCAAAATCGTCGTGCTGGTGGCGATCATTCTTTTCATCCAGAGGCGGCCGCGCGGACTTTTTGCTCTGAAGGGTCGAACCGCCGAGGCGGAGGCTTGATTGCGCAAGACGGCGTGGAGCCCGGGTTTTTGGGCCTGTTTTTTCGGGTGCGGCCTGATCCTCGCCATAGCGATACCGGCGTTCAACCTCTTGGTCCCGCCGAATTCCCCGGCTGCCCTACCGGACTATCTCGTTCCGCTATTGGGCAAATACCTCTGTTACGCTCTCCTCGCGTTGAGCCTCGACCTGATCTGGGGGTATGCCGGAATCCTGAGCCTCGGGCAGGGCGCCTTTTTTGCATTGGGCGGCTACTGCGTGGGCATGTACCTGATGCGCCAGATCGGAGCGCGCGGCGTTTACGGCAACCCTCTGCTGCCCGATTTCATGGTGTTCCTCAATTGGCAACAGCTGCCCTGGTTCTGGTGGGGGTTTGACCATTTCGCCTGGGCCGCGGCGATGGTGGTCTTGGTTCCCGGTCTGCTGGCACTGGTGTTTGGCTGGCTTGCGTTCCGGTCCCGCGTCACCGGTGTCTATCTCTCGATCATCACGCAGGCGATGACCTACGCGCTGATGCTGGCCTTCTTCCGCAACGACATGGGGTTCGGCGGCAATAACGGGATGACCGATTACAAGGACCTCCTCGGCTGGGATGTTCATCAGCCGTCAACCCGGCTCGGGCTCTATCTCGCTTCGGTGGTCGCGCTCGGGCTCGGTTATCTGCTGTGCCGGTTTATCACCGCCTCCAAGCTCGGCCGCGTGCTCCTGGCGCTGCGAGATGCGGAAAGCCGGGTGCGGTTTCTCGGCTACTCGGTCACCAATGCCAAACTGTTCGTGTTCACGATCTCGGCGATTCTGGCGGGCATAGCGGGCGCGCTTTATGTCCCGCAAGTCGGCATCATCAATCCCAGCGAATTTTCGCCCGGCAATTCGATCGAGGTAGCGATCTGGGTCTCGGTCGGCGGGCGGGGCACGTTGTCGGGCGCGGTCGTCGGAGCGATCCTCGTCAACGCGGCGAAAACCTGGCTGACCGGCGCCGCCCCCGAGACCTGGCTGTTCGTGCTCGGCGCTCTGTTCGTATTGACGACATTGGTGTTTCCGCACGGGATGGTAGGGCTCTTGCGGCGGGCCCGGTGGATCCGGCCGCGCGCCCCGGCGCCGGTCCCGGCCGGAGAGCAGGCATGAAGGCCCCGGTCACTACCGATGCGCTCCTTTATCTCAACGGGGTTACGGTCAGCTTCGACGGGTTCAAAGCCCTGGACGAGCTGTCGCTGATCGTCGAAGAAGGCGAATTGCGCACGATCATCGGCCCGAACGGCGCCGGCAAGACGACGATGATGGATGTCGTCACCGGCAAGACGCGTCCCGATGCCGGCGAGGCCTTGTTTCGGGGCTTCGCAGATCTGACTCGCCTTGACGAGCCCGAAATCGCCAATCTGGGCATCGGCCGAAAATTTCAGCGGCCAACCGTCTTCGAAAACCTGACCGTCTTTGAAAACCTCGAACTGTCACTAGCCGACAGCCGCGCTACCTGGGCGACCCTGTTTGCCCGCCTGACCCCGGACCATCATGACCGCATCGCTGCAACCTTGGCCCGGATCGGGCTAACCGCGCTAAGCGATTTGCCGGCCGGAGCCTTGAGTCATGGGCAAAAGCAGTGGCTCGAGATCGGCATGCTGCTGATCCATGACCGCACGCTATTGCTGCTCGACGAGCCGGTTGCCGGCATGACAGACAGCGAGACCGAGGAAACCGCCGAATTGATCCTCGATCTCGCCAAGGACCGCACCATCGTGGTTGTCGAGCACGATATGGCATTTGTGCGCAGCCTCGGCGCGCGGGTGACGGTGTTGCACGAGGGCTCGGTGTTGGCCGAAGGCTCGATCGACCACGTGCAGAACCACCCCCGCGTGATCGAAGTCTATCTCGGCCGTTGAGAGATGCTGTCGGTTGAAGGCATCGACCTCTATTACGGCGCCAGCCACGCGCTACGCCGCGTCAGCCTGACGGCGCGAAAAGGTGAGGTAACCTGCATTCTCGGCCGGAATGGCGTCGGCAAAACCAGTCTCTTGCGGGCGGTCTGCGGGCTCCAGCCGATCCGGGCCGGGCGCATCTGTTGGGAGGACCGGCTTCTCAACGAACTTCCGCCGCACGAACGTGCGCGCACCGGCGTGGCGCTCGTACCGCAAGGCCGCGAGATCTTTCCGCGCCTCACGGTTCTAGAGAATTTGGCGACTGGGTTTGCCCCGCTCGCGCGCAAAGAACGCAAGGTCCCGGATGAGATCTTCGGGCTCTTTCCGGTTTTGAAGGAGATGTTGCAACGCCGCGGCGGCGACTTGTCCGGCGGGCAGCAGCAGCAATTGGCGATCGCTCGGGCCCTTGTTACACGGCCACGACTGCTGATCCTCGACGAGCCGACCGAAGGCATCCAACCTTCGATCATCAAGCAGATCGAGCGGATTATCCGCGCGCTCGCCCAGCGCGGCGACATGGCGATCCTGCTGGTCGAGCAATATTTCGAGTTCGCCCGCGACCTCGCGGCCTCTTATCTGGTCCTGCAGCGCGGCGAAGTGGTGCTGTCCGGCCGCCGAGAGGAGATGGACGAGGCGACCGTGCGCAGTTATCTGACCGTTTGAGCGGCTATGATACTTCTACGGGCGGCGTAAAGATGTAGCCGGTGCCCCGCACCGTTTTGATCATCATCGGCCGTTGCGGATCATCTTCGAGCTTGCGCCGCAGCCGCCCGACCTGGACATCGATCGTCCGGTCGAATGGTCCGGCTTCGCGGTTGCGTGCGAGATCCAGCAGCCGATCGCGCGTGAGCACCTGATTGGCGTTGTGGACGAAGGCGGCGAGCAGGTCGAACTCACCGGTGGTAAGCCGGACCTCCTTGCCCGAAGGCGAATAAAGTTCGCGGCTCGACAAATCGAGGTTCCAACCGGCAAACCGCGCCTTTGAGCGCGCCGGGGTGGTCTGCCTCTCGGTGTTGCGTGACGAAGCGCGGCGCAGCACGCTTTTGACCCGGGCCAGCAGCTCGCGCAAGTGGAACGGCTTTGGCAGGTAGTCGTCCGCGCCCATTTCGAGACCGATGATTCGGTCGACGATCTCGCCTCGACCCGTTAGAATGATAATCCCGACAGTCGATTCCTGACGCAGCGAACGGGCCAGCATCAGGCCGTCTTCGCCGGGCAGCATCAAATCCAGAATGACGAGATCGACCGGAGACTGCGCCATAACTCTGCGCATCTCCGCGCCGTCCTGTGCGGTCGAAACCCGGTAACCCTCGCCGGACAGATACTCCTGCACGAGGTCGCAGATTTCCCGCTGATCGTCCACGATTAGGATGTGGCCATTGTCAGTCATGCGGGTGAGCTTCCACTACCTCCGATCGCCGTCCAACCGCTCCCGACAAGAGCCGAAGGGAGGATCGACCTCACGCTACCTCACGCTGTCGAGCACCATACATATAGTTACAAAATCTTACAGAAAACCGGTTCCTGTGACATCATCGGATTACGGCACGTCCCCTAAACTCGCACGCGTCCCGACCGGCTCATCGGCCGATCGCAAAAACGAGAGGAGCGGCTGTGGCAGACACTCAACGTGATATCGAAGCCGAAATCCCGCGCCTGAGACGTTACGCGCGCGCATTGACGCGAGACGTTGTCAGCGCAGACGATCTTGTGCAGGACTGCCTCACCCGCGCACTTGGCAAATTGCACCTCTGGCAGGAGGGATCCGACCTTCGGGCGTGGTTATTCACTATTTTACATAACCAATACGTCAACAACATCCGGCGTGCCGTAAGGGAAGGCGCTGCGGTGGCGTTGAACGAGACTGAACCAATGCTGAGCCGCGCACCCCAGCAAGGCAGACGCCTCGAGTTGCGTGATCTAGAGCGTGCTATAGCCCAGCTCCCGGAAGAGCAGCGCTCCGTCATCTTGCTCGTCGGATTGGAGGGGATGCGTTACGAAGAAGTGGCTGCGATTCTCGATGTGCCGGTGGGGACGATCCGCTCGAGACTCTCACGCGGCCGGGAGGCGTTACGGAGACTTACCGGCACAGTGCCCGACGAGCAGGTCGAAGCCGTCATGAGCGAATCGAAGACTCTCGGTAGGGCGGTGCTTCATTCGCCGACGCGTAATCTGCATTCGGCGATGGCGGCCAAACATCGGCGATTGGCCTCCGGTCGGGCCGTAAGCACCCTACGAGCGGCAGGCTCGGCGTAAGCCGGAAGCTGTTGCGTGTCCGTATAATTCTGGATTCACTTGGAACCTTTTTTGGGCAAGCGAGTTCGCCCGTAGGCGGGGCGCCGGACCCTCGCCTTATACCTTGCAGTCCGGCTTGGCAAAGTCTCCCTGTCGCGGGTTTGCCACCCGCAACCTTGCCGGTGTCGGCTAACGTCGACGCCGGTTTTTTTGCTCGGACAGCTGGCGAATTCGGCCCGGAACGGGTGTTTCGGACGGGTGGGTCTTTGGTGGCTTGCTCCGGGGCAACCGCGAGGAAATCGTAATGCTGGGACGCCATGTTTATCGAGTCCATCCGATAGACGAGGGATGGACGGTGACGAAGGAAGGCGAGGATCGCCCGCGCGGTGAATTCTCCAGGCGCGAGGAAGCGATCGCCGAGGCCGTTCGTCTGGCCGGCTCCGATGAGCCGGCCAAGGTAACCGTCGACAACGGTGACGGGACCATCTCAGAAGAGTGGCTTTTTGGCAGCGATGCCGTCACAGAACTTGGAGCCTGAACCGAGCGCTCTTCCAACTCGTCCTTCATCAATCCCCTCGAACGGCCTCTCGCAGAGCCGCAGACGGCGGCGGCGCCTCGTCGACCAAAGCGGGGCCGTGTATGCTCCGCTCGAAGTAATGCGAACGGCGGCAGGAGGCTCTGGATGGCGGCTTTCGAGAAGCGAAGGATTGGACGAACTTCGGTTGAGGTAACGGCGCTGGGGCTCGGCTGCGCCACTCTTGGGGGCAGCCGGATCGCGGTTTCCCGGCAAGAAGCCGAGAGCATCGTGTCAGCCGCATGGGCGGCGGGGGTGAACTACATCGACACCGCACCCTATTACGGTGTCGGGCGGGCCGAGCGTAGTGTCGGCGATGCGATGCGTTGGGTTCCGCGCGAGGAATGGGTGTTGTCGACCAAAGTCGGACGCCTGCTTCTGCCCCGCGCCAGCGCGGCCGAAGATACCGAGCGGCGCCATCCGCTGCCGTTCGAGCCCGTCTACGACTACTCATACGATGGCGTGATGCGCTCGTTTGAGGACAGCCTGCAGCGGCTGGGGCTAGCAAGGATCGACATTCTCTACGTGCACGACATAGGCGCGATGCAGCACGGCGCGGACGCCCATCCGCGGCTGATGCGCACGCTGCGCGAGGGCGGTTATCGTGCGCTCGAGGAACTGCGGTCCGCCGGCACGGTGCGGGCGATCGGTATCGGCGTCAATGAGCGGGAGGTATTGGTCGAGGCGTTGGAGTGGAGCGACTGGGACGCCTTTCTTCTCGCCGGCCGCTACACCTTGCTCGAACAGGCACCGCTCGAGGACCTGTTGCCAAAATGCGAGAAGGCCGGCACATCGATCGTAGTGGGCGGACCGCTGAATTCCGGTATCCTCGCTGGCCGGGACACCTGGAATTATAAGACAGCGCCGCCCGAAATCGTCGCTCGGGTCAATGCCATCGAGGCAATTTGCGACAGCCATCGAGTGCCTCTGGCGGCGGCAGCGTTGCAATTTCCGCTCGCTCACCCGGCAGTCGCGGCGATAATTCCCGGCCCGCGCAATGCCGATGAGTTCCACGCCAATGTCAGGCTGATGCGGCACCCGATCCCGGCCGCGCTCTGGGCCGATCTGCGCGACGCCGGTTTGCTTCACCCGCACGCGCCAACGCCAGGCAGGCATAGTTAGGACTTCGATCCGCATGAAACACTTGGCTGCTGGCGTGGCGGCGGCAATTTTGCTCGGCGCGGGAGGCCTCACCGCCCGCGCCGACCAAGCCGCCGTAGCACCACCGCAGGGTTCCACGCCGTTGCTCGAGCTCGTCGCGGACGGCGTTCAGATCTACACCTGCGAGACTAAGGAAGGCGGCTTCACCTGGTCGTTCAAGGCACCGGAAGCCAACCTCTTTGACATCCAAGGCCGGCAGGTCGGCGCTCACTTCGCCGGGCCGACCTGGAAGCTCGAGGATGGCTCGGAAGCTGTTGGCGAGGTCGTAGCAAAAGCCGACGCGCCGGAACCGCAAGCAATTCAATGGCTGTTGCTGCGCGCCAAGAGCCATCAGGGATCGGGCGCACTGTCTGCGGTTGCCTACATCCGCCGGACCGAGACCAAAGGCGGGGTAGCCCCGAGCACGGGATGCGACGCGGGTCACCTCTCGCAGCAGGCGCGCGTGCGCTACTCGGCGGTCTATCAGTTTTTCAGTGCGGCGAAATAGATCCCAGGATCATCGCAGGCAGCAATTATGCCGGGTAGCGAAGAGGAGGTCGAGCAGCATGACAGGGAAAGCACGGATCGCCCATTTGGCCGGCCCCAACGCGACGATCCAGAACACCCCGCCTCTGGTCACCTCCAACAAGGCGAGGGCCAAGCACAACCTCTCCTTGTTAACGAAGCCCGACGGCACACCGGTGCGGTTCGACGCGCTGAGGGCACAGCGCCTGGCTGCGCCGGCGACAGTCTATGTCGAGCAGTTCAGCGCGCACCCGCTCGAAGCCGACGCGGCCGAGCTTTACGGCCCGCCGGACGGCTACATCGATAATGCCGGGCGCGTTCACAAAGAGCGGCAGAGCGCCGACGACAGGCCGGTCTACGAGGTCGAGCTGCGGCCGGAAGACGGGCTATACCCGCTGCCCTACATGGCATTGCAGGCCGACGGCTCCGCTTGGGAGGAGGAATGCGCATTCTCCGGCGCCCCTGAGTCGAAAGCCCGGCAAGGCTTTTTCCCGGACGGGTCGCGCAGCTTCGAGGAGATCGACCGCCTGCAGGTCGGCGAGCACGGCGTTGGAAACCTGATCTCCGGCAAGGCCGATATCCACTTTTATCGCATCCTGCCGCCCTCCGGTTACACGCGGGGCCTGTCGGCCGACCATCGCACCGACATTGGCTCGGGCGACATTCCATCCGAGCGGCGCGGCGTCGATTTCTTCCCGTACAAGCCGCCGCACCTCGCCGCTTCTGCGCCCCGCCCGGCTTTGGCGCGAGCTACAAACGCCGTGCAGCAGATCCTGGCGAGCGGCAAGTACGATGGCGCGATCTGGACCGAGGGTAGCCCCCGGATCGAGGAGACGATCTACTGGCTCAACCTGCTGGTCGACACGACGGTGCCGATTTGCGGCAATGCCGCGCAACGGCCACACGGCATGATCAGCAATGACGGGCCGAAAAACCTCGTCGA
>JAFASL010000220.1 GCA_019244535.1 Alphaproteobacteria bacterium | reverse complement strand
CAGTGCGGCGAGGACCACGTTATATTGCGGCCGCAGCCCTGAGCCGAACGCGCCGCCGACAAAAGGCGACATGACGCGCACATCCTGCGGGTTCATTTCGAGCATATTGCATAGGTAGCTCTGTACATTCTGCACGCCCTGGGTCTTGTCGTAGACTATCAGCTTGCCGTTCGGCTCGAAAATCACCGTCGAGGCAAACAGTTCCATCGGATTGTGATGCTCGATCGGAACAAAATATTCGGCTCGATGACGGACATCGGACGCCGCAAAAGCCTCATCGGCAGTGCCGCGCGGTTTTGGCGGAGCAAACGGGTTTTCCGCCGACTCCAATGCAAACGCAGAGCGACGTTGGCGATGCAGGTCCGTGACATGCGCTTCTGCGTCGTACTCCACGCGGACCAACGCCGCGGCAAAGCGCGCGATCTCCGGCTCTTCGGCGACCACCAGCGCGACCGGCTGGCCGCTGAACTTGACCTTGTCGTCGTAAAGTGGCCGGAACGGCGACCCTTCAGGAGCAGTATCATCTTTGTATGCGCTGTCCTCGCTTGCCATGCGCGGGCGGTTCTGGTGGGTGAGCACTTCGATCACCCCCTCAACTGCAAGCGCCTCGCTCGCGTCGATGGCGGCGATGCGCCCCTTGGCGATCGTGGACGTAACGACGCTGGCGTGCGCCAGACCGGGCACATTGAACTCGCCGGAGTATTTCGCCGCGCCGGTGACTTTGGCGCGGCCATCGACGCGGGATATTGCAGTGCCGATGTAAGTGGGCATGGGACTGCTCCTGCTCAGCGGATTTTCTTGTTGGACTGCGACTGCGGAGTGCCGGCCGCGGCCTGCGTCAGCGCACGGACGATGGCGCTGCGAGCGAGATCGATCTTGAAGGCGTTATGCTCGAAGCCTTTGGCGTCGCGAAGCAAAACGTCCGCAGCGCGGGTGAATGTCGTCTGGTTGACCGGCTGCCCGCGCAGCGCCGCTTCGGCCGACCTGTCGCGCCAGGGCTTGTGCGCAACGCCTCCGAGCGCCAGTCGGGTTTCTGCGATCTTGCCATCCTTCAGCTCCAGTCCGGCCGCGACCGATACGAGAGCAAACGCATAGGACAGGCGATCACGGAATTTCAGGTAGGTGTAATTGGCCGCAAAGCCCCGTGCCGGGAGCTCGACCGCGGTGATGATCTCGCTCGGTTCGAGGTTGGTGTCGCGCTGCGGCGTGTTCTCTGGCAGCCGATGGAAATCCGTAAAAGCAATCGCGCGGGCCCCCGTCGGACCCGCGACATGGACACTGGCGTCGAGCGCCGCCAGCGCTACGCACATATCGGAAGGATGCGTCGCAATGCACGCGTCGCTCGTCCCGAGGATCGCATGCGTGCGATTGAGGCCCGTGATCGCAGAACAGCCGCTGCCGGGGTCGCGTTTATTGCAGGGCGTCGCGGTGTCGTAAAAGTAGTAGCAGCGCGTGCGCTGCAGAAGATTGCCGCCGGTCGACGCCACGTTGCGCAATTGCGCCGACGCACCCGCCAGAATCGCGCTCGCCAGCATCGGATAACGTTGCTCGATCAGCGGGTGATAGGCGAGGTCCGAATTCGGGACCAGTGCGCCGATCCGTACTCCTCCCGCCGCCGTCTCCTCAACGCTCTTGAGCGGCAACCGAGTGATGTCGATGAGCAATGGGGGGCGCTCGACATTCTCCTTCATCAAGTCGATCAAGTTGGTGCCGCCGGCGATGAATTTCGCCGCCGGCTCGGCAGTAATCCGGCGCACCGCGTCGGCGACATCGTTGGCCCGTGCGTATTGGAAATTGATCATGACTGCCCCATCGCCTGCTGGATCGCCGCTACGATGTTGGGATACGCGCCGCAGCGGCAGATATTGCCGCTCATCAGCTCGCGAATGTCATCGGCGGTCTTTGCCCTACCCTCGGCGATCAGCCCCGCGGCCGAGCAGATCTGTCCCGGCGTGCAATAGCCGCACTGAAATGCGTCGTGGTCGATGAACGCTTGCTGCAGCGCATGTAACACGTCATCGGTCGCCAGGCCCTCGATCGTCGTCACCGCGGCGCGGTCTTGCATCACGGCGAGCGTGAGGCAGGAATTGATCCGCCGCCCATCCACCAGCACGGTACACGCGCCGCATTGGCCGTGATCACAGCCCTTTTTTGTTCCGGTCAGGTCGAGATGGTCGCGCAGCGCATCGAGCAGGGTCGTCCATGGCGCGAGCTCGAGCTGCCTCTCGACGCCGTTTACGGTCAGCGCCACTGGAATCTTGTCTGGAGCTGCGATCGGAGCCTTGCTGCGCTGCGGCGAGTTCGTTTGCGCCATTTGCATATCCCGCATGTCTCGAAAAGGCTTGCACGCTAACGCGTGGCAACCCCAATCAATCCCACGACCTAATCGTGGGACCCAGCCGTTCGATGGCTTTCAGGGTCGGCGCTCAGGCCTTCGGCGGCGACCAGCCGTAGATGCGGCTCGCCGTGCCGCCCATCAGCCTGGCGCGGTCGCCGTCGGACAGCCGGTCTGCGAGGCGGAACGCATCGATCCCCTCTGCGTAGGTCAGCAATTTAACCGCGCGTGTCCAGTCGGTGCCCCACATGCACCGGTCGGGGCCAAAGGCGTCGAAGATGCGGCCGAGCGGATCCCAGAGTCTCGGTACGGGAACGGTTCATGCGACAATGTGCACGCGCCGGTGATCTTGATCGCAAGATTGGGATGGGCCGCGAGCGCGAGCACCTTGGGCAATTCGGCCCAAGGCTCAGGCGGGGGTGGCGGCTCGAAAGGCTGCCGTATTCCGAGATGGTCGATAACTAGCCGCGTGTTCGGGTTGCGGGCCGCCAATTGTCCGGCCTGTTCCAAGCGGCCCCAGCACAAGAGGTTCACCGCCAGCGAATGCTGCGCAGCCGCCGCCAGCACCCGGTTGACACCGGGGTCGGCCGGATCGGCCGAGACGTTGTCGTTCATGATGATCCGGACGCCGACCGTACCCTTCTTCGCCTTCCAGTCGGCGATGTGGTCGGCGATGCCGGGATCGTTCGGATCGACCGGTTTAACGAGGCAGAAACGGTCGGGGTGTTTCGCTTCCACTTCGAGGACGTAGCTCGGATCGTAGCGGTACATCGAGAACGGCGACACCAGCACCGCACCGTCGACCCCGACCGCATCCATAGCCGCCACCATCTCGTCGCCGGTCATCTCCGCCGGCCCGACCAGAGTGCCGGCCCACGGTCGGCCCGGATGGTTGCGCTCATAGGCGTGGACCTGGGCGTCGATTACCGTCGATGAGGCAGCGCGGGCGGCTCCCGGCAGCAGCCCGGCGGCGGTGATCACCCCGGCAGCGGCGGCCGAGCCCTGGATGAATTCGCGGCGATGCAGGTGCTGTGGCATCGGTATCCTCCCTCGACTGACTTTCCCGGGGTTCCGGGCAATTGTCGCTGCACGATCGCGCGACGCAGCGCCTCGAGCAACGGTAAATCGCGCGCCGGCGCGCGCGGGAGAGGAAGTGATTTTTCTCTTTTCCCGGCCGCCGCCCCGTAATACTTACCCCAGCCCGTAAACCGTGTTTCTGCTTGCGCTGTGGGAGCGGCGGGCGTCTGTCATTCTGATGAGGAGAGAGCGGAATGTTCAGCCACGTCATGATCGGGAGTAACGACATCGCCCGGTCTAAGAAATTCTACGATGCCCTGTTTGCTGCGATGGGTGCTAGCCCGGCCATTCCGGACGCCAAAGGTCGGCTGGCTTACTCGCATAATGGCGGGCGCTTCATGGTGTCCAAACCGATCGACGGAAAGCCGGCCAGCCATGCCAATGGCGGTACGATCGGCTTCTCGATGAATAGTCGCGAACAGGTCGATGCCTGGCACAAAGCCGGGGTTGCGAATGGCGGCACGTCGATCGAGGACCCGCCGGGGGTGCGCCAAGGGGCCGCCGGTCAGATGTATCTGGCTTACTTGCGCGATCCCGACGGAAACAAAGTGGTCGCTGTTTATCGCATGCCGGCCTGAGCTGGCGCAGATCAAACCTTGAGGTGGGGGCCGGCCTATCGGCCCCCACCGCCGCGCATCAGCGGTTCTGCAGCCTATAGCGAAGCCAGACCACACCACCCTCCAGCACCTCGCTGCTCGCCAAGGCCATCGAGCGGATCGGCGCCGCGATGCCGGCATCCTTTTCGCTGGAATCGAAGATGCTCGGCGCGCCCTTTGCTTCGTCGATGACAGGGCAGATCGCAATGCTGATCTCGTCGATCAGGCCGGCGCGCAGAAAGGACCCGTTCGAGCCGCCGCCGCCTTCGAGCAGCAGGCGTTCGAGCCCCAGCTCGCGGTTCAGGATCTCCAGCGCCAAGCCCAGATTGAGCTCGTGCTCGCCGGCGAAGATGTACGAGACGCCGTCTTGGCGCAGTCCCGCCAGATGCGCGTCGGAAACCCGCTCCGTCAGGATCACAACGATCGGGTCGCCGGCAATGTCGGACCGTCCCCAGGCGATCTTGCCTTGCGCATCGAGCGCGATTCCGTAAGCGGCGGCATCGCGCCGAGCGAACCAGGGTTCTCGCCGATAGGTCTGCTCGGTGTGATCGGGGTAGGAAACGGCCTTCGCGTACTCGCTGCCGGTCACCCGGCCGATCAGCCAGGAGCCGCCACCGAGTTGCTCATGCAGGCGCTCGAACAGCCCCGCCATGCGGTTCTCGGCCGGCCGCCACCGGCTGCCGAGAATGCGGCCGTCGACGCTCGCGTTCATGTGGCAGATTACATAAGGCTTCACATCTGCATCCCTTGCCGAGCTTGAGCCGAGCATGCTTTCACTTGGGTGGAGCGCCGTATCCCGCGGCTTGGGCTATCATTGCGGCGGCCTTCTCGCCAATCATGATCGTTGGTGCGTGGGTGCAGGCGTTCAGCGCAGCCGGCATGATCGAGGCGTCGGCGACGCGCAGCCCCTCTATCCCAATAACGCGCAGCCGCGGATCGACCACCGCGGCCGGATCGCTGCCCATGCGGCATGTCCCGCTCGGGTGAAAGAAGGTTGCGGCGCGGGCGCGAATGTCCGCCTCGACCGCGCTTTGCTCATTGGGAATCGGACCGGGCGTCAGCTCCGCTTCGATCAGATCACGGACCGCTCGCTCGCACATCATGTCGCGCATGCGGCACACCGAGCGCGCGAGCGCGCGCAGGTCCTCGGGCGCGGAGAAGTATTCCGGGAAGATCCGCGGGTGCGCGGTAGGGTCGCTGTTCTGCAGCAAGACCCAGCCGCGGCTAAGGGGACGGCCGGAGCCGACCATAACCGTGAAGCCGTGACGCTCAGGGAAAAGATCAGCGAGGCGAAACCCCACCCCGCCGCGGGTAACCAGCGCCGGAACCATGACGACGATCGTGTCCGAGACCGCGAGCGCCGGATCACTGCGCATAAAACCGCCCGTTGCGACATAGCTTTCGCCAAGCGAGCCGCCCCGCGATAGCGCATATCGCAGTCCGATCCCGAGAGCCGCCCGCGGGTTGAGATATTTGTAAGCGGTGACTGGCTTCGAGCATGCAAAGCGCAGCGCGTAGGACGGGTGGTTCTGAAGATTGCGTCCGACCTCCGGCGCATCGACCGCAACCGGAATGCCCAGGCTGGAAAGATGGCCGGCGGGTCCGATACCCGACAGCATCAGGAGCTGGGGCGAGTTGATCGTGCCACCGCACAGAATGATCTCGCGTTCCGCCCAGATCGTTTTGCGCACCCCATTGTTGAGGATCTCGACCCCGCGCGCGTGCCCGCGTTCGATCACAATGCGCGCGGCGACTGTGTCCGACTGCAGTTCGAGATTCCCGCGCCGCCGAGCCGGCTGCACATAAGCTAACGCAGTACTGACGCGACGACCGTTGGCGATATTGGTGTCGATCCGGCCAAAGCCCTCGGCGACGTCGGCATTGAGGTCGTCCACGACGGAGAACCCTGCCGCTGCGGCAGCGGCGAGAAATGCCTCGCAGATCGGCAGGTCGAGCCGCGACGGCTTTACGGTTATCGGGCCACTGTCGCCATGCCACTCATTGGCGCCTCGTGTATTGGCTTCGGCTTTCCTGAAGTAAGGCAGCACTTGATCGGAAGACCATCCATGACACCCAAGCTGTGCCCATTGGTCGTATTCGAGCGAGTGGCCACGCAGATAAAGCATGCCGTTGATGCTACTGGAACCGCCAAGAATGCGGCCCTGAAACCACGACAGTCTGCGGCCGTTCAATGCCGGCACCGGCTCGGTTTCGAAATTCCAATTGCGGCGCGGGAAGCTGCTGGCGATGAACGCGGTGCCGGGAATTCTCGTCGTAAGCCCTAGCCTTTCGCCGCCGGCCTCGACCAGTGCGATGCGCGCGTCCGGCAGGGTTTGCGACAGGCGGCCGGCGATGACGCAGCCCGCCGCCCCAGCGCCGACGACGATGTAATCCCAGCCCTTCGCAGCCGCTGACCCTGTTCGAGACCGCAACCCCTCGCTCCCTTGGAGGAAACCCCCGATCTTGTAGCATATGCTCACGATCGGCCGCCTCGAACGAACGATAGCGATGTTTCGGCCTTTGCAAGCTGGCATGAATCATGCTGGGATCTAACTCGGCACGCTCGCAGCGGCCGAACAAGGGGAGGACTGATGAAAACTGGGATTAGCCGACGCCAGTTCCACGCCGCTCTCGGCTGGGGCGCTGCGTCGATAGCGCTCAGCGAATTCGGTCTGATGCGCCCCGCCATTGCCGAGGAGAACTTTACGCTCGCCTCGACCGGCGCGACCTGGGGCGAAGGGCTGAGGGCCTCGTTTGTTGACGCCCCCAAATTCGAGGAGAAGACGGGCCTCAAAGTTAGTCAGGAGTTCGCGATCGATTCAGTCTTCACCGCGAAGGCCATGGCAAGTTGCGGGAGCCCGCCCTTCTCGACGCTGGGCGTGCTGCAGGCGGAAGCCAACTTTCTTGCGCTCGGCGGCTGCCTGCAGGATTACGACCTCGACATCTGCACCAATTACAAGGACATCATCGACAGCGCCAAAGAACCGCCCCGCGGACAGCTGAAGAACTGGTTCGCCCCGTATGTGCTGACCATAATGGGGCTCGTCTACAACACGAAAGAGGCGAGCAAGCCGGCGTCGTACCAGGATTTGATGAATCCGAAATACAAGGGCCGCGTCGGCATTCCGACCTATGGTTGGGTCGGCAACTCTTGGCTGCAGGTGTTGAACAAAACCCTCGGCGGCGACGAGGACAATGTCGATCCCGGCATCAAGTTTCTCGCCGAACTGGTGAAGAAGAACGAAGCCGTCATCATTGAAAATACCGATGCCGCGCTGAAGGCCTTCACGCGCGAGGAAATCGTCATCATGCCGTTCTGGAACGGCCGCACCTTTGTGCTGCAAGGCCAGGGCGTACCGGTCGACATCGAATACATTCCCGGCACGATGCTGGTCGGCAATGGCTTTCCAATATTGCGCGGCGGCAAGTTTATCGAGCAGACCAACCGGTTCTGCAACATCACGATGGACGGCCAGTACCAGATCTTGATGACACAGCGCTTCTTTTATCCGCCGTCGAACCGCAACGCCAAGCTGCCGCCGGACATGGCCCGCTATGGCTTCCCGGCCGACAAGGAAAAGAACGTCGTGCCGATCGACTACGAGAAGATGAACGCGCACAAATCGCAATACCTAGACCGCTGGAACAAGGAAGTGCTTGGCGCCTAGATGCCGCCGAGTACCGAGCTGGAGGTATGCGGGCTGACAAAGCGGTATTCGCCGCAGGTCAGCGTCGGCCCGATCTCGTTCGAGGTGCAAGAAGGCGAATTCTTCTCGTTGCTCGGGCCGAGCGGCTGCGGCAAGACAACGACGCTGCGATGCATCGCCGGCTTCGAGGAACTCACCGAAGGCTCGATCAACCTCCATGGCGAGCGGATCGACGGCAAGCCGCCGCACCGCCGCGACGTTGGCCTCGTGTTCCAGAATTACGCGCTGTTTCCGCACCTGACGGTGTTCGACAACGTCGCGTTCGGGCTGCGGTTGCGCCGGCTCGGCAAAGCGGAGATCGCCGACCGCGTCGGCCGCGTGTTGCAGATTGTCGATCTGCCCGGCATGGCGGCGCGTTTCCCGGCGCAGCTGTCCGGGGGTCAACAACAGCGCGTGGCGATCGCGCGCTCACTGGTGTTGGAGCCGCGGATCCTGATGTTCGACGAGCCGCTGTCCAATCTCGACCTCAAGCTGCGGATCCAGATGCGCGAGGAACTGCGCAACCTGCAGCGCAGGCTCGGCAAGACCTCGATCTATGTCACACACGATCAGACCGAGGCTTTGGTCTTGTCGGACCATATTGCCGTTCTGTCGCACGGCCGGATCGAGCAGATCGGCACTCCTGCCGAAATATACGAGCGGCCGGCCAGCGCGTTCGTCGCCGAGTTCATTGGCAGCTCGAACATGCTGCGGGGCCGGATTATCGAAAGGGGGGAGGCCGGCACGATCGTCGAGACCGCGACCGGGTTGCGGCTGCATTGCAGCCCCGAGCGGGAAGGCGAGGTCGAAACCGCCGAAGTGTCGATCCTGCTGCGGCCCGAGCGCATTCATGTCGGGGCGCCCGGGGAAAGCGCCGAACCGGGACAAAACCGCGTGTCCGCCCGGATCGCGGACATCACCTATCTGGGCGAGGATCTTCACCTCAGTCTTGACCTTGCCGGCGGTGAGCGACTGCGCGCCTCGGTCAAAAACTCCAACGCGGCGCGGGGCTGGGCGCCGCGGCAGAGTGTCGAGCTGCTCGTCGATGCCGCGGACTTACGGCTGTTGAGCCGTTAGCGGGCGCCCATGAACGTCGGCAGGACGCGGCCTGTCTGGGCCTTTCTGACCGGCCCCTACGCGCTGTTTCTGCTTGTGCTGCTGCTGGTGCCGTTCGCGAACATAGCCGTTTACAGCCTGCACCCGTATTCGCCGACAAAGGTGTTTCTGCCGGGGCTGACCTTCGACAATTACCGCAAAATCTTCGATCTGTATTATATCAGGCTGTTTGGGCGAACATTGCGGCTGGGACTGATCACCACGGCCGTATGCGTTGTGCTCGGCTATCCGCTCGCCTATTGGCTCGCCCGCGCACGGCCGCGATGGCAGGCAATGGGGCTGTTTCTGCTGATCATGCCGTTGATGGTCAGCGCGGTGATCCGGATTTTCGGCTGGATCGTCATCCTCGGCCGTAAGGGACTGGTTAACCAGGCGCTGGCCGCGCTCGCGCTGGAGCCGGTCAAGATCCTTTACAGCGACACCGCGGTCGTCATCGGGCTCGTCAACATCTTCGTGCCGTTCATGGTGCTGCCGGTGATGGCCGCGATCGAGCGCATCTCGCCGAACCTCGAGGAGGCCGCACACAACCTCGGGGCCAATTGGTACCAGATGTTCCGGAGGGTCATCCTTCCTCTGAGCCTGCCCGGGCTGATCTCGGGCTGCCTGCTGGTCTACAGCCTGTCGATCAGCGCATTTGTCACGCCCGCGCTGATGGGCAACCCGCGCGAGCGAATGGTCGCGCAGCAGATCTATGACGAGGTGCTGGTCTCGTTCAATTGGCCGGGCGCCGCCAGCCTCTCGCTCGCCCTGGTGCTGCTCACCGCAGCGCTGATGTTCGGCGCATTGTTCGCGACCCGGCATACCGGCCGGCACGAGAAGGTGTCGTGAGCGCGCGGTCCCCACGGCTGCTGCTGCCGTTTGTCGTCGCCGCCTATCTCGGACTGCTGGCGCCGCTCGTTATCGTGGTGGCGGTGTCCTTTGGTCCCAGTGCCACCTTCGAATTCCCGCCGCGCGCTGTGACCCTGCACTGGTTCGAGGCATTTTTCGTCAGCCCGGCCTTTGTCACAGCCTTTTTCCGCGTGAGCCTCGTGGTCGGGCTGCTCGCGGCGGCGCTCGCGACGGTGCTCGGGACCAGCGCCGCGTTGGGCCTCGTACGCTTCCGGTTTTTCGGGCGCGAAGCGGTGGAGACCTTTTTTCTCGCTCCACTGCTCGTGCCGGAAATTCTGCTGGGAGCGGCATTGTACCTGTTCTATGCGCGGCTTGCGGTCCAGGCGTCGATCTGGACGTTGCTTTGGGGCCATCTGGTGATCTGCACGCCCTATGTTATCCGCAGCGTCACCGCCGGCCTGGTCGGGCTCGACCCCCGCCTTGAGGAAGCGGCGATGAGCCTTGGCGCGACGCGTGTGCAAGCGTTCTTCCGGGTCACGCTGCCGCTGTTGCGGTCAAGCTTGGTCTCGGGCGCGATCTTCGCGTTCATCATCTCGTTTTCAGACATCAACCTCGCGCTGTTTCTGTCCGGCCCGCAATCGACCAGCCTGCCGGTGCACATCTTTTCGCAGATCCAGTGGCAGGGCGATCCGACCATCGCCGCCGCCTCGTCGCTGCAGATCGTCGTTATCGGGCTGCTGATCCTGATCGTGCAACGCATCTTCCGGCTGCGCATTGTGGTGTGAGGGGCGATCAGCCGGGCTCGCGGAGATTTCGCGCCAGAGGCAATGCCAGCGCGCAGAGTGCCGCCATGACCCAGAACC